>NZ_JBOEQF010000059.1:0-12302 GCF_050689315.1 Aerococcus sp. L_32 | reverse complement strand
GTTTTCTCGGTGACTAGATAAGAGTGACCGCGGAATTCGAGGTACTCGGTAATAATAGTCGATATTAGACGCGGAAACCAATTTAAAGAGGTCTTTTAACCCTGTTTGGTTTTTAGCCAGCAAAACGGCATGGAATGGCCGACCTTGCTTGTAGGCGTCCCCCTTACCAACATCTTTGTTTAATTCGTCGTGATAGAAAATTTCATGGTCGGCGGCTGCTTCTTTGATGAAAATCCACGCTAAGGCACCTGTGGTTTCCGCATCATACACGGCCCGGTGATGTTGTTCCAAGGCAACATTGTAGCGTTTGGCCAAGGTATTCAAACGATGCGATTTTAAATTTGGGTGCAAGAACCGTGACATTTCAAGTGTATCGATCACGGCATTATGTGATTTTTCAAAGCCATGTCGGTTGTAAGCTGTATTAATAAAGCCCATATCAAAACTGGCATTGTGGGCAACAAAAATCGCGTCCCCCACCCACTCTCTAAAGTCCGTAATAACCTCTTTTTCGGTACGGGTATTGGCTAACATGGCGTCGGTAATCCCTGTTAAATCAATAATAGTAGCTGAAAGTGGCCGCCCCGGATTAATAAATTCTTCAAAAGTATCAATTACATTCCCGTTCTGCATTTTAACGGCCGCTAATTCAATAATATTGTCATAAATTGCGGATAGCCCCGTGGTCTCCACGTCAAATACGACGTAAGTCGCTTCTTTTAATTCAATGTGGTCAGGGTTATAAGCGATGGGGACGCCATCATCCACGATATTCGCTTCAACACCGTAAATCATTTTCAAACCAGTAGATTTAGCAGCGCCTGATGCCTCTGGGTAAGCTTGGAGGGTTGCATGGTCAGTGACCGCAATGGCAGTATGGCCCCAATCTTTGGCTTGGTTGGTGAAATCTGAAATTGAATTCGTTGCATCCAACATCGACATATTGGTGTGGACATGTAATTCCACCCGTTTTTTATCGGCATTATCTTGTCGTTTGGCCTTAGAAATTTCTTCTAAGTCACGAACGTTTAAAACCAAGTCACGGGCGAAACGGTCATCCATTTGCAAATCACCCCGGACCCGCAACCACATGCCTTTGCGTATGGCATCAAAAATGGCGATATCTTCATCCGTTCTAGAGAACATTTGAATTAAGAATGCTGATGTATAATCCGAAATTTTGGCATTTAATATGCGACGGCCAGTTTTTAATATTTTAACTTCAACATCAAAAACAACCCCTTCCATAGACACAAAACGTTGTTCTTCAACGTATGTATTCATGGCTCTTAACTTGTCGTCAACGGGGATATGTTTCCCTAATTGAATTTTATCCACTTTGATTGCTTGACCGTTATTGCCGGCAGCAGCCATTTCTTTTTGTTTTTCAGCTGCTTTTTTGGCCATTTCTTGTTGTTGTTCAGCTAGTTCATTAGCTCTTTCTACAAAGACATCACGCCGGTCTTTGGCCGTTTCTTCATCGATAATAATTTCAAAAGGCACTTTAGGAAATCCAACCATTTGGTAATTCTGTTTGATAACTTCAAGGTAGTTTTCTTGAATGAGTTGTCTTAATGGTTGGTTGTCCACGCGAATATAGTAGCGGTTATTTTCAAATGAGGGTAATTGCCCTTGGAAAGTGGCTTTAGCAATCCCGTTTGAAATACCAGACCGGTTCACTATGATCGGCCAATAATCTAGGACTGCTTGATTTGCTGGTTGGCTTTGGTCAGTAACCTCAATTGAAAAGTCCACTGCCCCAACATGATCGAATCCCTTTTTCAAGTGTTCTTCAAAGGTTAAGAAAGTGGCGGCATCTATACGTGTTGGCAAGCCAATTTTAAACTGCCACAACCGTGATTTGGTATGGACCACGACATTTTCTAACCAACCATTTCGGATAGCCGTGTTTTCATCGGTCCAATGAATTTGTCCTAATAAGGCCTGAAAAAGGGCTTCTTTTGATTCTGACATTGACTTATTTCCTTTCCTGTTTAATAACAAAAGGCCATCGCTATGGCCTTCTGACTTACTGTTTTTAATTGATTTGATGCAATAGATTAATTAGCCAAACATGCGCATAATGTCATTCCAGGTAACTGCAATCATTAGCACAATAACAAGCACTGCACCTGCGATATTGATCATACCTTCAGTTTTAGCTTGTAGTGGTTTACCTCGGACCAATTCGATCAGGTTCAAAACTATTTTACCCCCATCTAAAGCTGGTACGGGTAGTAAATTGACAATTCCCAGGTTAATACTTAAAGAAGCTAACCAAGAAATAATACCTGTCATCCCAAAGGAAACGACTTGCGAGGTAGTTTGGTACATGTAAACTGGCCCGCCAAAATTGTTGATGTCAAAGCCAGTTTTAAACATACTACCAATTATAGAGAAAATACCTGTAATCATGGTCCACGCGCTAGTAAAACCAAAAGTAATTTTAGCCATAAATGACGTATCTTGCGCTCTTTGGGCCCCAATTAACCCAATTGTTTCACCTGATTCGGTCTCTGTTGCTTGTGGTGTCACCAAAACTTCTTGTTCTTGACCATCACGGTTGATGGTAAAAGTAAGTGATTGGTCTGGGTTTGATTGGACAATAGCTTGCATATTGTCAAATGATTCGACCGCTTGATTGTCGATTGACACGATTTGGTCACCGGGCTCTAGTCCTGCTGCTTGAGCTGCAGAATCTTCTTGAACAGCACCAATTTCAGCTTCGTTTGACCAGACACCGCCTTGCATGAAGGCTAGTAGGATGAAAGCTAAAACACCTAGGATAAAATTGTTCATTGGTCCGGCGAAATTAACGATTAGTCGTTGCCAGATGTTGGCAGATTGGAATTGACGTTCTATTGGCGCGACTTTCACGATGGTTCCGTCAGATTCAACGATGTTAGCTGTTTTTGACACTTGGTAACGGACTTTCTCTTCGCTACCGTAAGGAATACCTTCAATGAACATGTCTTCTTCTAAGTCGGCAGCCCATACTTCTAAGGGTAAGCCAGCAAAATTTTGGCTTTCATTTTCCAAAGAAATAGTGTCTACAATACCGTCTTCACCTTGTTCAATGACGACTTGCATGCCCTTAGTTAGGGTGTCTGACATTTCTTCTAACCCAGCCATACGGACGTAACCGCCGATTGGCAGCATGCGTAGCGTGTATGTCGTTTCTTCAGCTTCGAAATGAAAAATTTTCGGTCCCATACCGATAGAGAATTCGCGAACTAAGATGCCCGCTTTCTTGGCAAAATAGTAATGTCCAAATTCATGGACAATCACGATAACTGAAAAGATAAATATAAATGCAATAATGGTCGTCATAATGCGCTCCTAACTATGATAAAGCTTTTTAAAGCGATGAGACTGGTTAATATCCTAAGAATGAAATCAAGAAATAGAACATGGGTAATACCAATAATAGACTGTCAAAACGGTCAAGGAAACCGCCATGACCAGGCATGATATTACCTGAATCTTTGACTTGGTAAGTCCGTTTCAAGGATGACTCTACTAGGTCCCCAATCTGCCCTAAAAAGCCTAATATAACTGCTAAAATGAAATTGTCGATAATGGATAAACCAAAGATATTGTTGAAATAAAGGACAATACTTGAACAAATAAATGCGCCGATAATGCCACCTAATGAACCTTCAATGGTTTTATTGGGGGAAACCTTTGGTGCTAGCGGTGTGCGGCCAATTTGCCGTCCTACTAGATAGGCAAAGGTGTCATTACCCCAAATAATGATTAAGACATAAATAACTGGCAAAAGACCCAATAATCTGGTTTCGATTAACAAGTGGAAACCGCGACCTACGTATAGGGCGGCTAAACTAATCACGCCTACCTGCTCGAAATGAATGTCTTCTGGTTTAAATACCATAATGATGAGTAACATGGCCACACCAGCGAAGTAAAGCGTCATATAGTCGATTTCTTGTGGCAGTAGTGCTAGATAATAGGACGGCAGTAGTTGTAACATCATGGTGATTAAACCGATAATCCCCCGCCATGAGGGGAATGGAATCTTTGCCATTTGTAAAATTTCATAGTAAGCAACCATTGCAATAATCGCTACCATCAAGTCAAAAGGACGACCACCTATAAACAAAAGTGGGATAAAAATGGCAAGAGCAACAATAGCGCTGATAACTCTTTGTGTCATGAGAACCCCTCTTCCTATTTGGTATCTATCGCTCCGAATCGACGGTTTCTATGCTGAAATTCGCCAACACATTCCTGCATGATAGCTTCATCAAAATCTGGCCATTTCGTGTCAGTAAACACCATTTCACTATAGGCCAACTGCCATAATAGATAATTCGATAAACGAACTTCCCCGCTTGAACGAATCAATAATTCAGGGTCGGCAAATTCACCTAATTGAGCTGTATATAAGTTATCTGAAATGGTTTGTTCAGAAATATCTTTCACTTTCAAGTCACCATTTGCTACTGATGTGGCAATATTTTGAACAGCTTTGGTGATTTCATCACGTGAGCCATAGTTAAAGGCAATATTCAAAATTAATCCAGTGTTGTCTTTAGTACGATCCATGGCATTTTGAATGTATTTCTTTGTCCCTAGTGGTACTTTATTGAAGTTCCCACTCATGCGAACTTGTACATTATTGTCGATTAAATCAGGTAAGATTTCATCATTTAATACTTTGGGTAAGCCCATTAAATAATTTACTTCGGTAATTGGTCGCTTCCAATTTTCAGTTGAGAAGGCATATGCTGTCAGTACCTTCACACCCATTTTATGTGCTGCAATGACCACACGTTTTAGGGCTTTTAGTCCCTCTGAATGTCCGTCTGTTCGTTTTAATCCGCGAGCTTGTGCCCATCTACCGTTTCCGTCCATGATCACCGCGATGTGATTGGGTACTGGTAATTCTGGATTATAGTTTACTTCTGTCACCATATTGAACCTCCATTTGTAATTCTAAACAATTGTATCAAAAATTTGGAGAAAAACCTATACTTATCCCCTAGCTCAATAGTTCTTTTACTATGCACAGGCGCCTTTAAAGTTTAGGTGTGGCTTGATGTAAATAAAGGAAATTTTACTAGTAGATAGTCGTTGGTAAGTTATCGATTTGGACAGGTGACAAATAAGCACCCATTTTTAAAATGCCTTTAACATAATAAGCAAAAATAGCCATTTGCTAAATTAAAAGAGGCTAGCCATTAAGCTAACCTCTCCGGTAATTTTTTCAAATTTAATCAATTTTTATTGAGCTGGTTGTCCTGGTTGACCACCCCCCATCATGCCAGTTACAGTTGCGGTTTCACCTGATGAAGTTAGGTTTGTGATTGTATCCGTTACAGAAAGGTCTGCAAGTTCCGTACCATTTGTCACAGTACCACCTTCATATAAGCCGTTACTTTCTTCTCCATCATTTTCACCACCAGATACTAAGATATATGTACCTGTCGTTAAGTCAGGACTAGAAATCACCACGTGACTATATGATTTTGTCGGTGTGAAGGATACCACTACATTACCATCTTCATCTAGAAGGCTAATTAATTCATTTGCTTCTTGTGTAGTATCGTATGTAATACCCAGTGATACTTGACTACCTTCAGAAGCATTTTGAGCCATATCTGAAGTACCAGTTGCAATTAAAGTACCACCAGTAATATTAAATGAACTATCGTAGTCTAAACTACCGTCACCACCGCTTGTTGTGCCATTTATAATCACGACACCTCCAGACATGTCTATTGTACCGTTGGAATCAAGACCGTCACCTTCTGAGTCGACAACTAATGTACCACCTGTGATGATCAACTGTTTTGATTCATCTACGTCCATGCCGCCACCCATTTGGCCGCCGGCAAAGCTATCTTCACCAAATGTACCAGATGTTGTTTCTGTATCAGAACCACCACCAGCATTTAAACCGTCATCTGAAGCGACTACAGAAATATCACCACCATCGATTTGGATGACTGAAGATTCAATCCCTTCGTATGACTCTTGGATATCAATTGTACCATCTGAAATGGTTAAGGTCTCATCTGCATGCATACCATCATCACCTGAGGAAATGTTCATTTCACCACCAAGAATGCTAACAGCACCAGTTGCGTGTATACCATCATCGGCAGTGTTTATGTTGAGCGTACCTGATGAAATTTCTACTAGACCAGTTGCCTTTAACCCTTTATAAGATTCAGCAGTGTCAATATCAGTCGATGTTGAACCATCAGCCGTTTGAATTGTAATATTTGCGTTTTGGATAGCTAATTTTGTGACTGCTTGAATCCCATCACGTCCTGAATTGATGTTAAAGAACCCACCATCAATATAGACATTACCAGAATCTGCATCTTCTTCATTATTGGCTTGGATACCATCACCTTCTGTTGTGGTTAGATTGTAAGTACCATCCAAAATGGCTACTGTATCTTTACCTTTTAAAGCATTATTCACTGAGGTCACTTCATACTCACCTGATACCAGGATGAGGTCGTCTTTAGAACGGATCCCATTTGAATAGTTTCCTTCAACGACTAGTTTACCGTCACCGTTAATGACTAAGTCCGCTTTAGAATAGAAAGTAGCATCCGGTTCAGTTTCATCTGTTGCTAAGGTATAAGAAGTTCCGTCTGTTAAGGTATTGGTCGTACCTGAAGCAAGTGTGGTCACGACTTTTTCACCTTCAGTAATATACACGGCTGGACCGTCTTCATTATTGATGGTTATCCCGTTGAAGATTAAGTGTACTTTATCTTCAGCCCCTACTGAAACTTGTAATTGCCCGTTACTTAAACTACCTTCGATGACGTAAGTACCTGCTTGAGTAATCGTCACTGTTGATCCGTCTACAGTGACCCCATCAACAGCTTCTGTCCCATCATCAGACAAGGTAATGGTTTGTGCTTCTTCGCTATCGTAAGAGGTCTCTAAATCTTCATCTTCATAGGTGCCATAGGTGTCCGCTGTGGCATCATTTGACTCATCGCTAACGCTAGAGCTTGCACTTGCTTCTTCGCTGGAAGTTGTAGTTGACTCACTGGTAGATGAACCTTGTACAATTTGATCACAAGCCCCTAGTAGCAAACCAGCTACTAGTATGGGCATAATGGCCTTTTTCCCCATGCGTTTTTTTATTTTAAATTTCATATGTATGCTCCTTTATGATGTGGACTTTTCTGAATTGGATTTTTTTGAATAAAAATACTTTTAATGAAAATCTTTGCTTTTACTACTATAGTGTATCTGGCGTTGCGGCAACTTTACCTAAAACGACTGGCAGATTACCATTTCGTACTCTAACTTCATCGATCAAGGCTTTTTCAACATTTGGATCTTTCATCAATAAGTGGTAACGCAATTCATATAGGCTCCCCATTGTAGTTGTACGAACGCTTTCTAAACTGGCAGTATTCGTATATTTTTCAAAAATATCTTCAAATAAATCCGGGTAATCTAAGTCTTCTGGAATAGTGATTTTTAATTCACGTTTGACATTATTGCCAGCTTCACCAAATGGTAATTTATATAAGATAAGGAGTAGAATAGCTACGATAATGGAGAAAATAGTAACATAACCGACGTAACCCATACCGGTCGCTAAACCAATACCCATTGCCCAGAATACTGAGGCAATATCACGGGAACCACCAGGCACTGAACGGAAACGAATGAGTGAGAAGGCCCCGAGGATGGCAACCCCTGTACCTAAGTTTCCGTTAACCAACATAATAACTGATTGAACTAAAACAGGTAATACGGCTAAAGTGATAATGAAGTTTTTAGAATAGGCATTTTTGACCATGTGGACACCGGCCACTAAAATCCCTAAGACAATGGATACCAAGACACATATTAATACCTCGCTAAATACTAAAGTTGTACCATCTCCTGAAAAAATACTAGTTAACATGTAATAATTCTTCCTCTCTGTATAAATGACGTTCGTAAGTTTCTGCGTATTTAGAAAAACTTGATTTTCTAATTTGATATTTATCTAATAAACTAACGAACCATAATGGGTAGGCACCTAAGGCCTTCACTTCCATGAGTACACCCAATTCTGGTGCAACCAGGTCACCTTCATCATTTTCGATGACACCTAGTTGGTCATTTTGGTAACGAATGTTTTGGTCAAATGTCACCCTGAATTCGCCATCTTCATGGTCAAAGAGAGACACGCGGTCATAAGCGATTAATACTTTTGGTGCTAAGGTCCGGTTCTTTTTGAATAACCAAGTTATCTCAGATTCAATTTGCCTAGAAATTGGTAGATTATTTTCCTCAGCTTCTTCTGGAAATTCACCCCGCTCTAACCAGTTAAGGTATTCATTATATGACATGGGGATTCGGCGTTTATAGACAATCCCATTGACCTTCTTCTTAATTTCTAGAAAGATTAAAGAATTTTCACCAGGTACACCGTAAGCACGGATCCGGAATTTCTCTTTGTAGACTGGTTTGTCTAATGATTTTTTGATTAAGCGGAAGTCTTCGGTATCAAAGTACAAGGATAGGATTGTATGTTGCCCGTACTCATCGACTGACATTTCTTTTTGTAGGTCATGGAAGAATTTATGGAAGTCTTCTTGACTCAGGACATATTTGGTTTCTTTACGTTGAAAGACATTTTTAAGTTTCATGATGTTTCCTCCTCATTTCTTAAGGCACTAAGATAAGCTTGTTTACTAGATTTTTGCTTACTGCCTCTTTCGATAATGTTAATTTACACGCTCAAGCTTAAAGTTAACTTAAATGGCTTTTACTTTAAAAATTCCTAAGTCTTTTTATTTTTCGTACTAAACATGATAAGCTAATAAAAACTTGCAAAGAAATGAGAGTGACCGCATGATTCAAATTATGATCGTTGAAGATGATAAGATTCTTTCTGACAATATTAATGATATTTGCTTGGACCTAGCCCAGGTAACTACTAAACAGGTTTACAATGGAGACGATGCCTTATATGAAGCTAGCGGCCAGACCTATGACCTGATCATTCTCGACTTGATGCTGCCTGGTATGAATGGCTACCAAGTCTTGTCCAAAATGAGAGCTGACCATATTAAAACCCCCGTCCTTATCTTGACCGCAAAAGACGGTTTAGAAGACAAAGTCGAAGGCTTTCAAGCGGGCGCTGACGATTATTTGACTAAGCCCTTTTACAGGGAAGAGTTACTGCTAAGGATTCGTGCTCTACTGAGACGGTCACTTGGTTTATTTGATGAAAATCAGTTGGTCTATAAAAATCTGACGATAAATCTAGAGAAAAATGCGGTCAGGGTTGGTCAAGAAACCCTGCCAATTCTTGGAAAGGAATTGGACCTGCTGATATATTTGATTCAAAATAACGGCATTATCCTGACAAAAGAACAGATTTTCGACCGTATTTGGGGCTTTAATTCAGAAACAGCAATTACAGTGGTTGAAGTGTATATGTCTAATTTACGGAAACATTTGAAGACCTATCAATTGGATAAATCGATAACTACTATTCGAAATATAGGTTATATGTTAGCAGAAGTTGAAGAGGATTAGCTTATGTGGAAAAAAATGCAGCATAAAAACCGGCAAAAGAAAGATAAACTAGCAAGAAAAAATGCCAATGAAAACCGGTCTATGCGGCAACGCTGGCATTATTTCACCCTTAACGTAGGGGCATTTGCCCTTGTTTTCTTGGCCCTTGGTGTGATTACCCTCCAAATCTTGCATGCAACAGCCTATTCGGAAACAGATATTTCACTTAGAAACCTAGTCGCCAATACCCAGATGATTTCGGATGAAATTCAACGGTCTACTGACGATTTTGTCCCAAGTCAAAGTGAAACAGACCATCCTAAAGAACCTGGCTTAAATCGGTTTAACAGTCAAATTATCCTGTGGAACGTGGATGGACAAATCCTAAATCAAGATGGCTTAGGAGATACTTATAGTCAAATTTCTAGTTTAAACCTCTCTACTGAAAATTTGGATGAAGTGGAGGAAGTGACGATTATTGATGAAAGTCGGGAATATCATTTCCGGACAATTACTAGCACCACACCGGATAATACTGGTGAGGTTGCTTATATTACAGTCCTTTCTAATACCGACCAAATTGACAATGCCGTGGCCAACTTTCAGCAGATTTTAATCGTGTCCCTGATTTTCTTCTGGCTGATTTCCATCGGTATCGCTTATTACCTGTCTAGAGTGAATATGAAACCTATTTTAAAGGCCTGGAAAAAACAGCAAGAGTTCGTCGAGAATGCGTCTCATGAATTGCGAACACCATTAACGATTATCCAAAATAATCTAGATCATCTATTTACCAAACCTAATGCTAAGATTATTGATGAATCTGAAAGCATCGCCCAAGCCTTAAATGAAACACGGCGACTAGCCGGTCTAACGACTGACCTATTAACCATTGCTAGAGGTGATGCTAATGAACAAACTTTAGATTTAACCCTAACGGATATTCAGCCCTTTATTAAACAAACAACCGATCCATTTAAAGACCTGGCCACAATAGCTGATAAAGAATTCAACCTCTTTAATAATGGCAAGGCCATCGTAAAAGTCGACCAGAAGAAAATCCACCAAGTCATGGTCATTCTGTTGGATAATGCCCTGAAATATACAAAGGCTGGCGACACCATTACCGTTGACTCGCACACTAGTAAACGCCACTGGTATATTTATGTGAAAAATACTGGCAGTAATATTGCTGACGAGGATAAGGACCGGATATTTGAGCGTTTTTATCGAGATTCAACCTCAAGAGCCAGCGAAACATCTGGTTATGGGCTAGGTTTAGCTATCGCTAAACAAATTATCGAAGACCATCAGGGGACAATTACTGTTGAGGATGGCCATCCCCACGGTGTCATTTTTGCCATTCGTTTGCGCAAAAATTACGATTAGCAAGAGTAAACTAGGCAACCCGGATTACTGAACCAATCACCAAAATCTACTGTAAAAAACAAAAAAGCCAGCAGGTCATCTCTAATTGAGACCTGCTGGCTTTTCTTGTATTATCGTTTGAATATATTAAGTCAATTAAACGTTCATGATTTCGTCTTCTTTATCAGAAGCGATTTTCTCAACGTTTTTAATCGCAGCATTTGTTAAATCTTGGATGTCACTTTCGTATGAACGTACGTCATCTTCAGTGATTTCTTTTGCTTTTTCAGCTTTTTTTGTTTCATCAATCGCATCACGACGGATGTTACGGATAGCTACTTTAGCATCTTCCAAGTCTTTACCAACTGTTTTACTTAACTCTTTACGACGTTCTTGCGTTAAAGCTGGGATAATCAAACGGATTACTGAACCATCGTTTGTAGGTGGAATACCTAAGTCAGATTGTTGTAATGCACGGTCGATATCGTTTAAAGAACTTTTATCATATGGAGAGATCTGTAACATACGAGGCTCTGGAATAGTGATAGTTGCCAATTGACGTAAGTCAGTTGGTACACCGTAATATTCAACAGTAATGCCGTCTAATAAAGAAGCATTGGCAACACCAGCACGGATACGTGCAAGCGTACGTGTAAATGCTTCTTCAGATTTCAACATACGATCTTTAGTTTCTTTTAGTAAATTATCAATAGCCATTGAAATTTCTCCTTTACCCTTCTATTGTTGTACCAATTTCTTCACCAAGGATAACACGGCGGATATTGCCTTCTTCATTTAGGTTGAATACAACTAAAGGAATATTGTTGTCCATGCTTAATGATGAAGCTGTAGTGTCCATTACTTGCAGGTTGTTGCTGATAACTTCTAAATGTGATAATTTATCGTATTTAACAGCAGCATCGTTCTTACGAGGATCGTCAGAATATACCCCATCTACCCCGTTTTTAGCCATTAAAATCACATCTGCTTCAATTTCTGCAGCACGTAGTGACGCAGTTGTATCAGTTGAGAAGTAAGGATTACCAGTACCCCCAGCAAAAATAACAACACGTCCTTTTTCTAGGTGACGCTCAGCACGGCGGCGGATATATGGTTCCGCGATTTGACGCATGTCAATTGAAGTTTGTACACGAGTTGGCACGCCAATGTTTTCCAAAACATCTTGTAAACCTAAGGCATTCATAATTGTTGCTAGCATACCCATATAGTCTGCTTGAGCACGTTCCATACCCATTTCTTCACCAGTTTTACCACGCCAAATGTTACCGCCACCTACGACGATCGAGATTTGTACGCCTAAACGGTGAACTTCTTTGATTTCTTTAGCAATACCCTTCATTGTTTCTGGATCAATACCGAAACCGTTGTTACCAGATAAAGCCTCACCTGAAAGTTTCAAG
>NZ_JBOEQF010000058.1:0-12427 GCF_050689315.1 Aerococcus sp. L_32 | reverse complement strand
GTAATAAAATCTATTTTAACTGATAGAAAACAAACAATTGGTAATGAATTTTTCAATAGAAAAGTATGAGAAAAAATAGCCCACACTGCCATAAATGTACCTTCTATGGTAAAATAAAGCAAATATAAAGAGTGACTGACATAGGTAAAGTTGATCAACAATGTAATAGGAGTCGCTTAGGAGGATTAAGATGCAATTTAAAAGTACACGTAACCAGGATAATATCGTGACAGCTTCACAGGCCATTATTCAAGGACTAGCAACTGATGGCGGACTTTATGTCCCAACAGAATGGCCTAGCATTGACCTTGATTGGTCTGAATTAAAAGAGATGACCTACCAAGAATTGGCTTATTTTGTCATGTCTATCTTTTTTGATGACTTTTCAGAAGCAGATTTAAAAGCATGTATCGATGGGGCTTACGATGAAAAATTCGATACGGATGTAATTGCGCCATTAGCAAAAGTTGGCGAAGACTACTATTTAGAATTATTCCACGGTCCAACGATTGCCTTTAAAGACCTAGCGCTACAAATCTTACCTCATTTAATGAAAAAATCAGCTGAAATGAATGCCAATGACAAAGAGATTGCCATTTTGACAGCTACTTCAGGCGACACTGGTAAGGCAGCAATGGCTGGATTCGCAGATGTACCAGGTACAAAAATTATTGTCTTCTACCCGCAAGGTGGGGTTTCTACTATTCAAGAAAAACAAATGGTAACACAAAAAGGGGACAACACATTTGTGGTGGCAATTGAAGGGAACTTTGATGATGCGCAAACAGAAGTAAAACGCTTATTTAACGATGAAGCTTTACGCGCTGACTTAGCGGCAGAAAACATCCAATTCTCATCAGCGAACTCAATGAATATCGGGCGCTTAATTCCGCAAGTGGTGTACTACTTCTACACATATGCCCAATTAGTGAAACACGAAGAAATTGAAGCGGGCAGTCCGGTCAACTTTGTGGTCCCAACAGGAAACTTCGGGGACATCTTAGCTGGTTACTATGCACAAAAATTAGGCCTACCAGTTGGTAAATTGGTTTGTGCTTCTAACGATAACACTGTCTTATACGACTTCTTCAACACAGGAGTTTACGACAAAAACCGTGATTTCAAGCTAACTATTTCACCATCTATGGATATCTTGGTTTCAAGTAACTTCGAACGGATGTTATTCCACGCTTTAGGGGATGACGTGGCCCAATTGTCAGCCTTGATGAATGACCTAGATGAAAAAGGGCGGTACGAATTCCCAGCTGACCTGAGCGAGAAATTTGCATCCTTCATTGGCGAATTCGCCGACGAGGACCAAACTAAAGCGGAAATTGACCGCGTATACCAAGAATACGACTATTTAATGGATCCGCATACTGGTGTTGCATCAGCGAGTCTACAAAAATTGAAGGCCAAAGATGCCCTAAATGGACCAAGCGTTGTTGTGTCAACAGCTAGCCCATACAAGTTCCCACAAGCTGTTTTGACGGCTATTGGACAAGATGTTGAAAATGCGACTGACGATGAATTGGTAGCCAACATTAAATCTGCAGGAAATCGCGATTATCCAAATGCCATCAAAGAAATTCAAACTGCTGAAGTACGTCACAACCGCGTATCGACTGTAGCGGATATGAAGGCAACAGTTGTGGGCATTTTAACTGGAGATTAGCCAATTGGAAAGTGGAGGAGACCATGCTTAAAGGATTAAATTTAACAGTCGTTGTCACAGGTGGCATCGCTGCGTATAAAATCCCAGATTTTGTCCGTACCCTCATTAAAGCAGGGGCTAATGTGCGTGTTGCCTTGACACCGTCTGCCAAGCAATTTGTCACACCATTTACCTTTGAAGTCCTAACCAAATATCCACCATTAGTCGAAGGTGTCAACAGCCCGGATACCGTGGCCCATATCGCTTTAGCCGATTGGACTGACTACGCCATCGTTATGCCAGCAACCGCCAATACCATTGGGAAATTTGCCAATGGTATCGCTGATAATGAGGCACTTTCTATGATGTTGGCGCTCAATTCGCCACTTTTATTTATCCCGGCAATGAACGAGAAAATGTGGGCCAACAAGGCTACTCAACGTAACGTAAGCCAACTCCGTTTAAACGGCCACACTGTGGTTGAACCAGATACCGGCTTCCTAGCTGAAGGTTACGAGGGGAAAGGTCGGATGCCAGCACCTGAAGCTGTATTCCAAGCCCTATTAGCCTATATTGCCATCAATAAGCAGGCTAAAAACCTTGATTTAACTGATCATAAACTACTGGTATCAGCCGGCGGGACTACCGAGAAATTAGACCCCGTCCGATTCTTGACCAACCGTTCTTCTGGCAAAATGGGTTTGGCTATTGCCAATGCCGCCGCGCTTGCCGGCGGACAAGTAACCCTAGTCCGTACTGACCACGCTAAAAATCTGCCTGTTCTACCCGGCATAGAAGTGGTCACCGTCGAATCAGCTCAAGAACTGTATGACACTATGCACGAACATGTCACAGACAAGGATATTATCATCATGTCTGCCGCTGTTTCTGACTACCGGTCTGCTTATCCAGCTGATCAAAAAATGAAAAAAGACCAGCTATCTAATCAAGATGGTTTGACCATTCAATTGGCTGAAAATCCTGATATTTTAGCTAGTCTGCCTAAAGAAGGTCATTATACAGTGGGTTTTGCAGCTGAAACGCAAAAGGTGATTGAATATGGCCGCAACAAATTAGTGAAAAAAGGGGTCGACATGATTATTGCTAATGATGTGGCTGACCAATCTATTGGCTTTAATGCAGATGACAACCAGGTGACCTTGATCACTAACCAAGATGAAGTGGTGCTTGAAAAACAAAGTAAAATCGGTGTAGCAGTTGAATTGTTAGCCCGTATACAAGATGAAATCAAATAGCGCAAAAAAATGATGCCGGAATTGAAATCCGACATCATTTTTTCATATATACATAAGTAATTAATCTTAAATTACTCGTTGCCTAACAAGTTGGTATGCTCGTCAAGGGCGAATGGTGTTTCTTCACTGATGTGATCGTAGAACATGATCCCATTTAAGTGGTCAATTTCATGTTGCAATACGATGGCTGGGTAGCCAGAGAAACGTTTCTTATATTCATTACCGTCAATATCGTTGTAAGTAACTGTAATGCGGGCGTGACGAGGGACATAACCTGGTACGTCGCGGTCAACAGATAAACAACCTTCACCTTCGCGAAGACAAACACCTTCAACAGAATGGCTGACAACGCGTGGGTTTAGGAATACACCGTTTAATAGTGGCTCGGCATTTTCTGGATCCATCAAGTCTGGTACTAATAGTGCAGTCATTTGAATAGATACATCTAATTGTGGCGCAGCAATCCCAACGCCACCCCGTAAACCATATTTTTCCGCTAATTCTTCATCTTGGCTATTGCGCAAAAACTCCATCATATCATCAGCTAACTGACGAATTTCATCAGAAACTGGGAAAGTAATTTTTTCAGCTTTCTTTCGTAAGGTAGGATGTCCTTCGCGAATAATGTCTTTCATAGTAATCATCTGAACAACTCCTTTTCTTCTATCATAACTGATATATTTTCTCATAAAAAGTCCCTGAATGCAAAAATACCCAATCATGTATTCTTATTCACGAGATGTAACAGAAGTTTAAAAACGACTAATACAGTTTAAAAACACCTATAAAATAGTCTATTTTCTATTTAGTTGAAAAAGGCTTATTAGTAGTAAAAGATAAAGATTACTACCAAATTAATAATGGAAGGGTTTTCTAATTGCGGTTTCTGTATTATAATAGATTTTGTTGCAAAAATTGCAAAAAGATTGAAAAGGCTCGCATGATTTGATAAAGTAAATCAGTAAGGTAAACAAAATAACACAGCTTAACGATAGTATGTGTAATTTTTATAAAAGAGAGGAATGTGTTACAAATGGCTAAATTACCAGTAGATTATGAAGCGCAGCTAGATGACATCAGTGCTCAATTTCAAATGGTTCAAATTTTAGATGAAGATGGAAATGTTGTTAACCCTGACATCATGCCTGATTTATCAGATGAAGAATTAGTTGAGTTAATGAAACGGTTGGTTTTCTCACGTACACTTCATGAACGCTCAATGGCATTGGCAAAACAAGGTCGTTTAGGTTTCTACGCGCCTACTTTAGGTCAAGAAGCTTCTCAAATGGCAAGTTCTTATGCATTTACAAAAGATGACTGGTTGTTCCCAGGATATCGTGATATCCCTCAATTAATCGCTCACGGTTTAAAAATCTCTCAAGCATTCTTATGGTCTCGTGGACATGTTGAAGGTAACAACTACCCAGCTGATCTAAATGCATTGCCGCCACAAATTATCATTGGTGCACAATTCATCCAAGCGATGGGGTCTGCTCGCGCACAAAAATTAAATGGTGACAAAGCTGTAACATTTACATATACAGGTGACGGTGGTTCATCTCAAGGTGATGTATACGAAGGTATGAACTATGCTTCTCGGTATAAGGCACCAGTCGTATTCTTTATCCAAAACAACGGTTTTGCAATTTCAACACCTCGTTACAAACAAACAGCTGCTGAAACTTTAGCACAAAAAGCTGTATCTGTAGGTATCCCAGGTATTCAAGTAGACGGTAACGATGCTTTAGCAGTTTACGCTGTATCTAAACAAGCACGAGAATGGGCATTAGCTGGTAACGGTCCTGTTTTAATTGAAACAGTTACAAACCGTTTAGGCGCTCATTCTACTTCAGGTGATGATCCTAAGATCTACCGTACGCAAGAAGACATCGATAGCTGGACTAAACGTGAACCGTTAATCCGTATGCGTGCATTCTTAGAAGGAAAAGGCCTATGGTCTGAAGAAATCGAAAATGAATATGTAGAACAAGTTCGTGAAGAAATCAAAGAAGCTGCGAAAGAAGCTGACATGGCACCTAAACAAACAGTTACTCAATTCTTAGAAAACATGTTCGAAGTGCCTGGACAAAATATTCAAGAACAAATTGAAGCATATTCAGCAAAGGAGGCTAAATAATTATGGCTAACTTAACAATGATCGAAGCAATCACTGAAGCGCTAGACCAAGAAATGGCTCGCGATGAAAAAGTATATATTTTTGGTGAAGACGTTGGTAAAAACGGTGGTGTTTTCCGTGCGACCAAAGGTTTATTCGACAAATATGGCGAAGAACGTTTAAGCGATACACCATTATCTGAATCAGCTATCGGTGGTATGGCGATTGGTATGGCATTACACGGCTTCCGTCCAGTAATGGAAATCCAATTCTTTGGTTTCGTATTTGAAGTATTTGACTCAATTGCTGGTCAAATGAACCGTACACGTTTCCGTATGGCCCAAACACGTAACTTACCTATCACTATCCGTTCACCATTTGGTGGTGGGGTGCATACACCAGAAATGCATGCGGACTCATTAGAAGGTTTAATGGCACAGACACCTGGCTTGAAAGTTGTTATTCCATCAAACCCACGCGATGCAAAAGGTTTATTAACAGCTGCTATTCGTGATAACGACCCAGTATTATTCTTAGAACATATGAAACTTTACCGTTCATTCCGTGAAGAAGTTCCTGAAGAACAATACGAGTTAGAAATTGGTAAAGCTAACCTAGTTCAAGAAGGTTCTGATGTAACAATCATTGCTTATGGCTACATGGTTCGTGAAGCAATCAAAGCGGCTGAAGAATTAGGTAAAAATGGCGTTTCTGCTGAAATCGTTGACTTACGTACAGTTTCTCCATTAGATATGGAAACAATTACAAAATCAGTTGAAAAAACTGGTCGCGTAGTAATCGTACAAGAAGCACAACGTCAAGCAGGTGTTGCCGATAAAGTGGCTTCAGAAATTTCTCAACGTAGCATTCTATCTCTAGAAGAACCTATTAAAGTCGTAGCTGCGCCAGATACAGTGTTCCCATTTGGTATGGCTGAAAATGCTTGGTTGCCAAATGCAACTGATATTGTTGCGGCTGCTAACGAAATTACAGGTAAATAGTAATTAGGGGCGTGACACTGACGTCACAGCCCCCTTTATTACTTGTTAAAATATAAACTTTAAGCTCAAATTAGAAGGGATGAATAACAAATATGGCCTTTGTATTTAATTTACCAGATGTCGGCGAAGGTATGGCGGAAGGCGAAATCGTTTCATGGTTAGTAGCTGTAGGCGACCAAGTCAACGAAGAAGATCCAATCGTTGAAATCCAAAACGATAAATCAGTAGAAGAAATTTACTCACCAGTTTCAGGTAAGGTAACTGAATTACATTACAGTGAAGGTGATGTTGCCATTGTTGGTACACCATTAATCACTTTTGAAGGTGAAGGATTAGAAGACAACGCAGCTGCATCAGCGCCTACAGAAGAAGCTGCAGCACCTGCACCAGCAGCGGAAGCACCAGCTGCACCTGCAACAGGTGGCGGCGTATACCAATTCACTTTACCAGACGTTGGTGAAGGTATGGCTGAAGGTGAAATCGTTTCTTGGTTGGTTGCTGAAGGTGACGAAGTAAATGAAGAAGATTCATTAGTTGAAATCCAAAACGATAAATCAGTTGAAGAAGTAGCTTCTCCTGTAACAGGTAAGATCGTTCGTATCTTAGTTGAAGCTGGAACTGTTGCTAACGTTGGCGATGTATTAGCTGAAATTGATGCACCTGGTCATAACTCAGAAGCATCAGCACCAGTTTCTACTCCAGAATCACCTGCACAAGAAACTAAAGCGGCGGATCCAGCAGCTGGCGTATCTACAAACGCATCGGCTGGTAATGTACCAGTTGCTTCAGACCCTGACAAACGCGTATTAGCAATGCCTTCTGTACGTCAATTTGCTCGTGAGCAAGGTGTTGACATTACAGCTGTTGCTGGTACTGGTAAAAATGGTCGTGTCTTACGTGAAGATGTTGCCAACTTTAACGGCGCAGCAACTATTGCGCCTGAAGCACCTGCTACTGAAACTGCACAAGCTACTGCAACAGAAGCACCAGCAGCTAAACCAGCTAAGAAAGCTGCCGCAGTTGCTGATAACTCAGACCGCGTAGAACGTATCAAGATGACACCAATGCGTAAAGCAATCGCTAAAGCAATGGATACTGCTAACCACACAGCACCATCTGTTACATTGTTCAAAGACGTTGAAGTTTCTAAATTATGGGATCACCGTAAGAAGTTTAAGAACGTTGCGGCTGAACGTGGTACTAAATTGACATTCTTACCGTACGCAGTTAAAGCTTTAATTGCTGCAGTTAAGAAATACCCTCAATTAAACGCGTCAGTTGACGATGCAAGCCAAGAGTTTGTACATAAACATTACTACAACATTGGTATCGCAACAGATACAGATGCTGGTTTATACGTACCAAACATCAAGAATGCAGACACCCGTTCAATGTTTGATATCGCTGATATCATCAACGAAAATGCTGCTAAAGCACACGCTGGCGAACTTAAAGGTCCAGACATGGCTGACGGTACAGTATCTATCTCTAACATCGGTTCTGTTGGTGGTGAATTCTTCACACCAATCTTAAACTACCCAGAAACAGCAATCTTAGGTTTTGGTGCAATCAAATCTGAACCAGTAGTAAATGCTGACGGTGAAGTTGTTGCTGGTCGTGTATTGAAATTATCATTGACATTTGACCACCGTATCGTTGATGGTGCAACTGGTCAACAAGCGCTTAATGAAATCGCTCGTTTAATGGCTGACCCTGAATTATTATTAATGGAAGGATGATTTTAGAATGGTAGTAGGCGCATTCGCAATTGAATTAGATACAGTTGTTGTTGGTTCTGGACCTGGTGGCTATGTAGCTGCCATCCGTGCCGCACAATTGGGGCAAAAAGTAGCCATCGTTGAGCGTGAGTTCATCGGTGGTGTCTGCTTAAACGTTGGATGTATTCCATCTAAAGCCTTGATCCAAGCTGGTCATGCTTATCATAACGCTAAAGGCGGCGACGCTGTCTTTGGTGTAACTTCTGGTGACGTTAAATTAGACTTCGCGCAAACACAGGATTGGAAGAACAATACAGTAGTAAATACTTTAACTTCTGGTGTTGAAATGTTACTTAAAAAGAACAAAGTTGAAATCATCCGTGGTGAAGCTTACTTCAACAACGAAAATGAATTTACTGTAATGGGTGATGATGATTCTCATCAATTATACTCATTCAACAACGCAATCGTTGCAACAGGTTCTACACCAATCCAAATCCCTGGATTCAAATTTGGTGGCCGTGTTGTAGATTCAACAGGCGCTTTAAACTTTGAAGAAGTTCCTGAAAGCTTAGTTGTTATCGGTGGTGGAGTTATCGGTTCTGAATTAGGTATGGCTTACGCTAACCTAGGTTCTAAGGTAACTATCTTAGAAGGTTCTCCTCAATTATTACCAACATTTGAAAAAGATATGGTAAAAGTTGTAGAAAAAGAAATGAAGAACATCGGTATCGAAACAACTGTCAACGCTATGGCGAAAGAAGCCGTAGACAACGGTGACTCAGTAACAGTTAAGTACGAAGTTAAAGGTGAAGCTAAAGAAATCACTGCTGACTACGTATTGGTATCTGTTGGCCGTCGTGCGAATACTGCTGATTTAGGTTTAGAAGCAATTGGGGTTGAGTTAACTGAACGTGGTTTAGTGAAAGTTGATAATCAAGGCCGTACTTCAGTGAAAAACTTCTTCGCAATTGGTGATATCACACCTGGTGCTGCTTTAGCGCATAAAGCATCTTACGAAGGTAAGATTGCTGCAGAGGCGATCTCTGGTAAACCAGTAGCTATCGACTACAAAGTGATGCCATCTGTAGCTTACACTACACCTGAATTAGCTTCTTACGGTTTAACTGAAAAAGAAGCTAAAGATCAAGGTTTAGACGTGAAAACTGTGAAATTCCCACTAGCGGGTAACGGTCGTGCATTATCATTAAACGCTGGACAAGGTTTCATCCGTTTAGTAGCGACTAAAGAAGATGACGTATTAGTTGGCGCGCAAATGGTTGGTATCTCCGCTTCAGACGTTATGGCTGAAGTTGGTTTAGCAATCGAGGCCGGTATGAATGCAGAAGACATTGCTTTAACAATCCACGGTCACCCTACATTATCAGAAGCTGTAATGGATGCAGCTGAAGGATTATTAGGTATGCCAATCCACATGTAATCCAGTTTAACTGGTCACTAATTGAATATTCAGACGAGAAAATCCCGTGTAAGTTTGACTTACGCGGGGTTATTTTTTTGACTTTATACCAAATGAGTTCTCTGAGTTTTATATTAAAAAAAGCCTCTAAAAGAAATTTGAATAAAGGTAAAAGGAAAGCCAACCAATATCAGCCTCAAATATAAACTAGCATCTGCCATAATAGTTTGAGCTCCTTGTGCAATATTTGCAGAAAACTAGGTGTAATGATCAGTCCAAAGGTTAAAACAAATGCGAATGGTATAGCGCCAAATGTAAGGATAGTAGCCATTTTGTATTTGAGTTTTTCATATACTTAAATGCCAAAAATTTGCTCATCAAGACCGGAGCATCGATACAGATATCTTAAATCGATAGTATAGTATGATAATCGTCATGGTTGGGGCTGAAGTTCCAAATGTTGCAAGGACATTTTTACCAATAAAGCGACCGAAAATGATTGAATCTAAAGCTTTATAAGAGAGTTGAATCATATTCTTGGCGTCGGCTCTCGCACCTTAAAAAGCCGAACTATTACTGTCAAGTAATTGGCGTAATTTGGGAAGCATTGAAAGAGTTTGACTTTTGAAACCCGATATCATAACGCAGTGACTTAAGGATGCCTATACTTTAGAAGGAACCCAACATTAAGAACCCTGTTAGATATAGAAATGGCGTTAGGACTAAAAAATCCTAACGCCATTTTTTATTTATACAAGCAATATTAGCTTTCAGCTAACTCTTTTTCGTAGTCAGCTTCTGGGTTATCAGAATCTGACCAAATTGGGATCGAGCTACCACCAGAGATTTCTTCAATCTTCGCTTTTGTTTCTTCAGACTGGTAAGCCTCTACAATAGCTTGAATATCTGGATTGTCCACTTTGTCTTCTGTCGTTGCGATGATATTTTTCTTCACTGGGTCAATATTTTCCGCATCATCAGTATCTACATAAATAGCGTCTTCAGGGTTCAACCCGGCATCCATCAACATGTCACCACCGATAGTAATCAAATCTGCATCCCCAAGAGAGCGGGCAATTTGTGACGGATCCATCTCGATGATTTCGATATTTTTCGTATTTTCAACAACGTCTCCTTTAGTTGGCGCAAAACCTGCATCATCGTCCAATTTAATTAAACCGATATCTTGCAAGCCTAAGAAAGCACGTTCCGCGTTAGTTGCAGAATTTGAAACTGCAACAGTAGCACCTTCAGGAATAGCTTCTACATCAGTAATTTCAGGTACTGCGAAAATGTACATCGGTGACACAATCGTATAAGCAATCGGTGTAATCTTTGACTCATTAAGGTCTTTAGCGTATGCGCTCAAGAAGGCGATGTGTTGGAAGGCATTTAAGTCCAATTCCCCATCCTCTAAAGCTCGGTTTGGTTGTGAGTATTCTGAGAAAGTGACCACTTCAAGGTCAATCCCTTGGTCCTCTAAACGTGTCGCCACATCTTCCCAGATTTCAGCCGTCACATCACCAACTACACCAACTGAGTATTCCCGTGGTTCTTCAGTAGTTGTTTCACTAGATAACGCATCTTCACTTATACCATTTCCGCAAGCTGTAAGAAGGAAAGCACTGGTAAAGGCCAAGCTCAATTTCAAACTTTTCTTAATATTCAATAAACTTCTCCCCAATCATTAAATGATAGTTGTATTTTAACCGAGGGGCGGGGCGATGGCAATCAAATAAAGCTGGAATCTGGCCCTTATTTTGCCCATACACACCATATGCAAACTACTATTGCGCAATCTGAAAATCGCCAACTTTATCAATTGAAAATTAAAGGATGATGAAAACTTGAAAAACTGATGGCTAAGTTATCTCTTTTACATATTTTCCGCTATAATAAAGATGAAAACAAAAGCGGAGGAATACGATGTCTAACAATTATCAATATCCGATCGATTTAGATTGGACGAGTGAAGAAATGGCGATTGTGGTAAAAATGTGGAATGGCTTGGAACAAGCTTATGAATCAAGCATCAACCGCGAAGAATTGTTGAGTAGATATAAGGCTTTTAAGCAAGTTGTGCCAAGCAAAATGGAAGAAAAACAATTAGGCAATAGCTTTGAAAAGATTTCTGGCTATCAACTTTATGGCACGATCAAAAAAGCTAGAAATTTAGAAACAAAATCCATTTCAATGCCATAAGGGTGAAATGGTAAAGTGTTGTAAGTGAAGTAGGAGGCATGTTAATAGATGTTAGAAGTGCGGGCAGCATTGGTGAGAGAGTGGATTGAAGAAGCAACAACCTATATCCACGACCAATTGAATAGTGAAATCGAAATAGAAAGTAAATCAAACCGAAAAGATTTGGTCACCAGTGTAGATAAGGAAGTCGAATTATTATTTAGACAGAAGATTGCAGAGAACTTTCCAGATGACCGTTACATCGGTGAGGAGAAAATGGGGGACACACCGTCCAATCTGGCTGGCGGTGTGTGGATTGTAGACCCTATCGATGGGACAGCCAATTTTGTCTTACAACAAAATCACTTTGCCATCATGGTCGCTTACTACGAAGACGGCCTTGGAAAGCTAGGTGTCGTGTACGACGTGATGAATGACGATTACTTTGAAGCCGCCGCTGGTCAAGGCATTAAACGAAACGGCCAAGTCTTTCAACCACCATTCAAGGACAAAATCCTAAAAGACTCCTTGATCGCGGTCAATGGGGGTATGGTCATGACTGACGCTTATAAAGTACAAGAGCTAGTCAAAGAATCTATGGGTCTTCGCATATATGGGTCAGCGGGTATTGAAATCATCGCCTTGTTGAAGGGTGAAATTGCCGCTTACGTATCACCGAGGCTGCAACCCTGGGACATTGCTGCCGGCCAAGTCTTGGCAAACGAAGTGGGTATTCAAGTGTCGCAATTTACTGGCGAACCGGTTGATTTATTAAACCGAAATCGGGTATTAGCAGCCTACCCGTCAGCATACCGACGAATGATTGAAAATTTGAAGGGTTCAAGATAAGCAAGCATTGTACTTTTCATATCAAGAGGGGCTTGAACTTTATGATTTATTTGGTCGACATAATCGAAAAAACTAGTAATTTCAATTGATAAGTGATACGATATTATGGCGGTTTTATTACGAGAAACTTTGTTAAAGTTTATAACTATGGGTTTTACGGTAAAACGGTTTCATAAACTTGACAAATAATTGATACAAATTTTGTATTTATTATATAAATGGAGGAATTTTT
>NZ_JBOEQF010000057.1:0-12575 GCF_050689315.1 Aerococcus sp. L_32 | reverse complement strand
ACATGCATCCGGCCTGCAAGCAAGGGCTACAGGTTAGTCCATAGGCATTTCTAGCTATTTTCTAATTTAAGCCAGATAGGATATTTTCGATATCGTTTTTGATTTGTCCTTCAACTTCCATAATATCAGAAGCTTTATATTGGCACTCAACCGCAACAGGGATTACTTGGTCTACCTCTTTTAAGACAGCAACAATGTCCACGTCCCCTACCGATAAGCCTGCTAGACTAGTATTGGTCGCTTGTTCCACTTGTTTTAGATGGACATAATGGACAAATGGTAAGACTTTTTTCACCGCTGCTACTGGATCTTCATCGTAGTATAAGAAATTACCCACATCGAAGCACATGCCCACTTTATCGTTACCATTATCTTGTAAAAAGGCTTTAAAGTAGTCGCTAGCGCCTGTTGCTTGCGTGTTGTCATTTTCCAAGGTTAGGGAAATGCCGAAACGGTCAATTAAGTTGTTGACCAAAGTCATATCTGTAGCCACTGTTTCTTGGTTGTAGGCACCTAAGTTGACCTTCAATTGTATAGCGCCAACCGCTTGGGCTAATTCAAAGTAGTTTTCTAATTCAGGATTTAATAGGCCCTCTTCAAATAAAGGTGCTGGCACAGAAAGGAAAACAGTTAAGCCCGCTTCTTGGTTTGCAGCTTTTAGGTCCACCAATTCTTGGTCTGAACCGTCAAAGTATTCACTTCTCAATTCAATATAGTCAAAACCTAACCCTTTAACAGAATCAATCATATCTAATTGGCCAAAACTTTCTTGTGCCATCAAGTCACCATAAGCAATTGTATTTAAAACCCAGTTCATTATTGATACATCCTCTCTGATTTAAAAATCGGATAAACTAAAAGGGGCTGTCTCACAGCCCCTTTTGTATGCTAAGAAAGTCGTGATATCAGGTTCCCATAGTCGGAATTGTCCGACACTTCACAAAATACGCTAAACACTTGCAGTGTTTATTCGCCTTTTGTTCTAGTTTATGGGCGAGTTAGTGCTTTAGCATTTACTCACCTAAATGCGTTAGATGCGGTTAATGCTAAGCGACTATTGTCACACCTACCTTTTAGCTACTGATTTGTCCAGTATTTCTCTTAATAATATACCACGTTTTAGGTCATTCTGATTAGATAAAGCTAATATTTCGCGTGGATTTCGTGATTTTTTTTTGCTTTCAGTCGTCACACGTAAATCTTTACTCGGATCTTCCATTTCCTTAAACAATTGGTCTAACTCTCTATCCAAGCGGTCCGCTTCACGGTCATACATTTCATCCATTTGTTGCAATGCTTTCTTTAATTCAAGGTCATTGGCAGCCATTTCTTGATCAAAATAATCACCATTCGACATTGCAGTTTCAGATACAGAACCTTCGTTAGAGCGACTACCTTCTGCAGAATAGCCACGCCCGTCAGCATATACATCTGACTCATCCCAACCCGTTCCTTCACCATCAAGCGCGGTACTTTGACCGCTCTCAGCTTGGTTTAAGGTTGCATGTTGGTTTTGACGCTTCTGTGCCCGCATAGCCTGGTTTTGTTTAGCATACTGCTGACCACGATTTTGTTGATTTGCATTCCTTCTTTGATCTTGTTGCTTTGTAACTTGAATTTTTTCAGCCTTCACTTCTTCAAAAGACTTTTGCGCATCCGCATCTACTTCATCTAAATACTCTTGAGCTTTAGCTAGATAATCCGCCAAGGTTTTTGGCTTCTTATCTTCTTGGTGTCTACCGCGACTGGTACTTTGACGATTTTGCGTTTGCCGATTTGAAGTTTGTCGAGTTTGAGTTTGGCGCGTGTTCCTTTGTCGATCCACGCCATTTTCATTCATCCGCGAAGGTTGATTAGACGCATCAAATCGTTTCGCTTTCGCCTTCTCTTCTGCTTTCAGCTTCTTTCGATAATCTTTGTAAAAGCTGTGTGCCAGCCCAAAGATGAAGACCAGAATTCCAATCAGTTCCATTATTGATCACCTGAATTGTGTTCAGAATCTCCTTCAGAAAGACTTTCGCGCATCTTCGTATCTGCTTGAATATTTTGCATATTGTAGTAGTCCATTACCCCGATTTTACCGTTTCTAAAGGCCTCAGCTAAGGCTTCTGGTACTTGAGACTGTGCTTCCACAACTTTCGCACGCATTTCTTGCGTTTTCGCAATATTTTCTTGCTCTTGGGCAACGGCCATCGCACGACGCTCTTCAGCTTTCGCTTGGGCAATTCGTTTATCCGCTTCAGCTTGCTCTGCTTGTAGTTTAGCCCCGATATTACGACCTACATCAACGTCCGCAATATCAATCGATAGGATTTCAAAAGCTGTCCCAGAGTCTAAACCTTTTCGCAAAATAGTCTGTGAAATTGCATCTGGGTTTTCCAAAACTACTGAATGTGTCGCTGCTGAACCGACAGTGGTGACGATACCTTCACCAACACGGGCGATAATAGTAGGTTCACCAGCACCCCCAACCAAACGTTCAATATTGGCACGGACAGTTACTTTCGCCTTCGCACGCACTTCAATACCGTTCATCGCAACCGCTGAAATAATCGGTGTTTCAATTACTTTAGGATTTACTGACACTTGAACGGCTTCAAATACGTCACGACCTGCTAAGTCTATGGCTGCAGCTTGTTCAAATTCTAGGTCAATATTGGCACGTTGCGCTGCGATTAAGGCATCCACGACCATATTGATATCCCCACCTGCTAAATAGTGGGCCTCTAAATCATTTAAGTCAATAGTTAACCCAGCTTTTGTAGCTTTAATCAAAGGTTTGATAATGTTATTTGGATTTACACGACGTAGCCGCATTCCGACTAAATCGCCAATCCCCACCTTAACACCAGAGAAATAAGCTGTTACCCAAAGGCCAACTGGCACAAAGGTAAAGAATAAAGTTAAAACGACTAGAATAATGATCGCTAAAATCAAAATTCCCCAAATACTTGTGTCATTTCCATACGAACTACTCATGGTTCACTCTCCTTACTAATAATTGATTGTTACGAATCCTCACAACAACCACCCGTTCATCACTACCAATCACTTCATTGTCACTCATCACTTCCAAGATATTCCCGTCCGAGAAAGTTGCCTTCCCAGTCGGTCTCAGTGGCGTGAGCGTCACAGCCTCTTGCGAAACATAATCCGCCACAGACACACTCTGCGATTGATAACCTCGCTCCCGATTCAAAGATGTATTCAGTACAATTTGATCATTAAAAGGAATCCGGTAACCCAACTTAACTAAAATATAAAAGGCCACGATACCCACAACAACACCAATCGTTAAATCTACTACCGCGTCGCCGATATCAGCAGTCTGCCCCATCAATCCCCAGGCACCGATCAACAAACCTACGACACCCAATATCCCGTAAGTAGGTAAAAATACTTCGGAAATAATCAAGACTGTCCCTAAAGCAAAAAGCATCAGTGACAACCAAGACCCATTGTCATACAAACCAAAATACAATAAGAAAGATCCCGCACCCACAATGCCTCCAAGCATATAATGACGCGTCATCATTCCAGCGATAATGGCTAAGATACCAATGGAAAATAGTACTGTCTCCATTTCTCCACCTCCATCCATCTTCTATACTATATATTTTACCATATTAAAAGACCACTTTAATAATAATAGCCTAGGTCCAACAGTTTCTCCTTCCTGAAAATAGACGTATGCAATAAAAAATTCTCCACAAACTAGGCATACTACTTGCTAGCTTGTGGAGAATTAATCAATTACTTATTTTTTATATAGATTTAATTTTGGACTAAGGGTGTCACATCAAACTTGATTTCGTGGTCTTCATCAATTGAGATGTTCACTGCTTGCTGTTTACTAATAGTACCTGCAATAATCGCACGTGCTACTGGTGTTTCCACTTGGTTGGTGATGAAACGACGCAATGGTCGTGCACCAAATTGTGGATCATAAGCAGTGTCACCAATCCAGCTCACCAATTCATCACTGAATGTTACCACAATTTCTTGGCTAGCTAAGCGGTCGCTTAATTGTGCTAACATCTTGCGTACGATACCGTCCATATCATTGTGTGATAATGGTCTGAATAAAATAGTGTCATCGATACGGTTTAAGAATTCAGGTCTAAAGTGCATTTTCAAAGCACTTTGAACAGCTTCTCTTGCTTCATCATCGATTTCCCCGTTTTCATCAGTACCGTCTAACAAGGCATCTGATCCTAAGTTACTTGTCATAATGATGATGGTATTTTTAAAGTCTACAATCCGACCTTGTGAGTCAGTTAGACGACCGTCATCTAAGATTTGTAATAGGATATTGAATACATCTGGATGGGCTTTTTCAACCTCATCTAGTAAGACCACTGTATATGGATTACGACGTACAGCTTCAGTTAATTGGCCACCTTCTTCGTAACCAACATAACCAGGCGCTGCCCCTATTAAACGAGTCACATTGATTTTATCCATGTATTCACTCATATCAAGACGGACCATGTTATTTTCTGAATCAAACATGGCTTCAGCTAGGGCTTTAGCCAACTCAGTTTTACCAACACCAGTCGGTCCTAAGAATAAGAATGAACCTAACGGACGGTTTGGATCTTGAACACCGGCACGTGAACGTAATACCGCATTTGTCACGCTATCAACTGCTTCATCTTGACCTACTACACGTGTATGTAAGGTGTCATCTAAGTGAAGCAATTTTTCACGTTCCCCTTCAACTAATTTAGTCACGGGAATCCCAGTCACTCTTGAAACGACTGCTGCGATAGAGTCTTCAGTTACAGATTCTTCTACCAAACGGTCAGCGCTCTTATCAGCATGCTCATGGTAGGCTTTTTCCATATCTACCAATTCTTGTTCCAATTTTGGAATGGTTGCATGTTGTAATTTGGCTGCTTCTTCAAGGTTGTAGTCATTTTCTGCTTGTTCTAAAGCATGTTTTGCATTGTCAATTTCTTGACGTTTAGCATTAATATCTGACATACCGCCTTTTTCAACTTGCCATTGCATGGTTAATTGGTTAGTTTTTTCACGTACTTCAGCTAACTCTTCTTGAAGATCAGCTAGACGACGTTTACTTGCCTCATCTTTTTCCTCTTGAAGTGCCTTTTCTTCAATTTCTAATTGAATCAATCGACGTCTTTCTTGGTCTAATTCTGTTGGTAATGAGTTCATTTGAACACGAATTTCAGCACTAGCTTCATCCACTAGATCAAGTGCCTTATCTGGTAAGTACCGGTCAGTGATGTAACGGTCTGATAATTCAGCTGCCGCTACTAACGCTTGGTCATGAATAGTTACCTCGTGGTGTAATTCATAGCGTTCTTTCAAACCACGTAAAATTGAAATAGTGTCTTCAACACTTGGTTCTTTCACTAAAACACGTTGGAAACGACGTTCCAAAGCCTTGTCTTGTTCCATATATTTACGGTATTCATCCAAGGTTGTCGCACCAATACAGTGTAACTCACCACGAGCCAACATCGGTTTAAGTAAGTTCCCAGCGTCCATTGACCCTTCAGTCTTACCAGCACCTACAATGTTGTGGATTTCATCGATAAATAAGATAATCCGGCCGTCTGCCTTTTTCACTTCATTTAAGACTGCTTTCAACCGTTCTTCAAATTCACCCCGGTATTTAGCACCTGAAATCAAGGCACCCATATCTAATGAAAAGACTGTTTTGTCTTTTAAGTTGTCAGGGACATCTTTTTTCACAATACGTTGGGCTAAACCTTCAACGATAGCGGTTTTACCTACACCAGGTTCACCAATTAGGACCGGGTTATTTTTAGATTTACGAGACAAGATACGAACTACATCACGAATTTCTTCATCACGTCCGATGATAGGATCCATTTTACCTGCTTTAACTTGTTCGACTAAATCGACACCATATTTCTCTAAAGCTTCATAGTTTTCTTCTGCTTGTTTACTTGTCACATGATCACCCTGTCTCAAATTATCAATTTTTTCTTCTACCGCTTTTGCGGTAATTTGATGTTGCTTGAACCATTTTGCCAGGTCAGTATAAGCTACATCATTGATGGCCGCTAGCACCATTTCAGTGGCTAAAAATTCGTCACCTTGTTTTTCCGCACGTACTTGAGCTTTTTGAATTAATTCACCCAAGCCACGTGATATGCCTTGACCATATTGTACGTTCGTACCTTGGACCACTGGAATTGCATCTAATTCACGGTTTAATTCTTCAGTTAATGCTGCCATTGGCACATTTAAATCTTCATAAAAGTCATAAGCAAAGTTTCCAGGTTGCACCAACGCTGTAAACATATGGGGAATCCCAATTTCTTGATGTTTACGAGTCATAGCAATTTGTTGGGCATTTGCGATGGCCTCTTGTAAGGTTGTAGTCATTTCCATGTTTGCCATTTCACATCACTCCTTTTTACTTTATGTATAAAGTATAACAAATTGGTCAGTAAAGGTCAAACATTTATTAGTGATATTTTTGACTTTTTTAATCATCTAAATCCTTGATATATCAATATTACACCAAGATTTGACTCTAAACATCAAACTAAAGGTCAATATGGGACCACTTACTTTCTTTGACCAATTCAATATGGCGCACATCATCCCATAAAATCTTGCGACTACCGATCAAAAAATAAAAATAATTACTCTCCCCATTAAACCAACCGAGGATATGGTCAAGGTAGCGACCTAAATGATCTTTCAAAGACAATTGAATAGAAACAGGATAGTGGTTTAACCAAGCTTCCTGCAAGACTTGGTCAACCTCTTCCCTCGTCATCTCAGGCAGTGGTGTAGATACTTTAGCTGCATCCTTATGGTTGGATTGAATGCCTTTGACCAATTCATCCATGGCATAAGCAGTAGCCCACTTCATACCAAAGGTCCGGTCCTCATATTCATTATAAGGCGTGAAGTGTTTACGGGTCCTTGGGTGTCGTTGCTTTTTTAACCATGACAATTGGGCCCGTCTTGTAGCGTTCGGTAGTTCCCAAGGTTCAAGCCGCTTAGCCATGGGCCTCACCTTCGATACCCGCCATACCACCAGCGTGTCCACCGACTAAACTAGAGCGTTCAATTGCCCGACCGCCAGCTTTAAGAGACGAGGCATAGACCAGACTCTTAAAACCGTATTTCTTACGGATGGTATCTACAATCACATCTGTTTTCAAGTCGGCTACTTGATTGTTTTCACTTTCAAATAGATTTAATTGGACTGCTTGATTGTAAACAAGGTTGCCGCTATATAAAGAAATATGCCGGATTACTTGGTTGTCATAGAGTAAGGACAGCAGATACAAGGCCACTTCAGCAATCATCTTACTTTGATTGGTCGGTGTTACCTTGATTTGCTTATGAATACCCCTTTTACCACTTGCATCAAAGTAGCCCATAGAATAGCCTAAGCCAAGACCGACGACTTGGGTTTGCGCGCCAGCTCGTCTTAAACGGGTACCAATTTGGTCAGCCATTTCCTTGACGACGACAGCAATTTCATCCTTATCGGTGTAATCTTTTGGGAGCACTTGACTGTTGCCAATCGATTTGTCTTTGGTGGTATAAGGGGTGCCGAGAAAAGACCGGTCCACGCCCCACGAATGGGCATAAAGTTGGGCACCCATGACCCCTAATTTATCTTTTAATACGTGATAAGAAGAATGGGCCAGGTCGTAGACATTATTAATACCCATTCCCTTTAGCCGACGGGCCATTCGGTGGCCAATACCGCAGACTTCTGTTAAATCAGCAATCTGCCAAAGGGTATCCGGGACATCCTCATACCGCCATTCAGCAATCATGTCGCCCTCCTTTTTCGCGCCAATATCTAGGGCTACTTTAGCTAGAAACGGGTTATCGCCAATACCAATCGTTGTATAAATACCTGTCTGGTCATGGACATCCTTTTGAATTTTCTGGGCCATTTCGTAGGCACTACTGACCTTAAATAGTTTGAATGAATCGGTCACATCTAGGAAACTTTCGTCCACTGAAAATACGTGATGGTTGGCTTCGTCCACGTAGCTTTTATAGATCCGGTTAATTTCTTGGTTCTTCTCCATATAAACCCGCATGCGCGGTTGAACAATCACCAAATCATCTGGATAGGGATAAGGTAAATCGCGGGCCCGGGTTACGTTGGTAATATTAAAGGCTCTCTTAGCAGCTGGTGAACTAGCCAGAATAAGCCCCGATCCCCTACTCTGACCGCCAGCCTCATCATAGTAGGACATGACAACTAATTTGGTCGTTAATGGGTCTAAACCGCGTTCAACTGCCTCCACTGAGGCGTAAAATGACTTACAATCAATACACAAAATATCGCGGCTAGGTTCCTTTGAATAGTCAAACGTTACATTATTCGCAAACATCTTTAGCCCTCCTTCGCTTAGACATTTAAATTTACGCCCTTAAAAACAGAACGTATGTTCCTATTAATAATAGAACGTACGTTCGGTAAACACAAGTGGTTTCGAAGGAAATTTTAAGACGAAAATAAAAAGGCCACGATCCATACGGTCGCGGCCTCCTCAGTTAACTATTTAAGTACAATTTTAGTCTTCCTTTTTTAATCTTCTCCGTCTTACGCTTCTTCGCGCTCAACTACTAAGTCAATCGCCATCACCACACCTAAAATAATCGGCACCACGTCAGCTGGCACATGGTCTTCGATATCAATCACAAAAGTATCGCGAATTGATATCAACTTGCGGTCGATACGGGCAATCCGGTCGCCATTTTCATCCGTAATACGGAAATCAAAATCAAGGATATTCCCCTTCACATCCCAATCCAAGGACGTGACCTTGTAGTTATCTCTAAATAAAGAAATCTTCTTGCGAATTTCAGCTACCTTGTCATTATTTTCATCATACACATCGACCGTTGGCATCAAATCAATGATTTGTTCTTTCACTTGCGCCACTTCTTTATCTTGGGCTAGGTCAATAATACGAAATTGTTGGCCAATTGACAGCCATTTATTCTTGATTTTATAAACAGGATCGCCATCTTCGTTCTTCAAATTAAAGTCACGTTTCAGCGATAGTAATTGGTTTTTCATGTATAATTTCATGGTTTATCAACCTTTCTCTTCTTAACTTATAGTTAATTATATCTTTATATTAACGGAAATTCACACCGTAACCCTCATACCAAAGACCGAAATCTAAGGTATAATTAGAAAAAGAATCCATCATCGTAAAGGAGTTATCATGTATTTAACTATTTTCGCTATCTTTCTCGTTGTCGCCGGTTTCGTTAACGGGTATATCTTCTTATTTAAATACCCCAAAGAATTTCAATCGACAAAAATTGTCCATGGTTTCTTAACCCTATCTTTACTTCTTATCGGCCTATACTTATTGATTATAAGTCTTGCGGTATGACACCTATAAAATAAATAATAAGCCGATTAAGATTGGTTTAGTGTTTGTTAAAGCACCCTCTGTAGAGATTCTATTCAAAAACACCTCCCTAAAATGCTAGGGAGGTGTTTATTGTTATGCCATCATCAACATTTACAACGATAAGCATTTTTACATGGGTGCTATAGGGGGCAGTTCATTAACAACCTGTTCCCTTATTTTTTATTTCTAATACTATACGTCTATATTCATTTAAAATAATGTTACACCATGATGTAGCATAAGCTATAACAAAAGACTAGCGACTCTTCATTAGTAACTGAATTGCTTGTTGAATACGTTCTTCACCTGTGCTGCCATCTTTAATATTTTCTTGAACACATTCTACTAAATTTTCAGCAACAATTAAACTAATCGTACGATCAATACTAGAGCGAACCGCTGATAATTGAGTCACAATATCTACGCAATCTTTTTCTTCTTCCATCATATTCAAAACGCCATGCAATTGACCATCAGAACGTTTCAAACGGTTCACAATTTTTTTATCGTATTCCATTAAACAATTTCTCCATTCCAAGCAGAAATTCCGCCCATTACATTTATCACTTTGTATCCTTCTTGTGATAATTGTTGACAAGCCATTGAAGAGCGCGCTCCGGAGTGACACATTACATAATACTCTTGGTTTTTATCCAATTTATTTTTTTCAGCTGAAAGATTACTTAAAGGAACATGGATTGCGCCGTCCAGGTGACCATTTTCCCATTCGTCGATTTCTCTAACGTCTACTAAAGGAAGTTTATTTTCTTTCCATTTTTGTTCGAATTCTGACATTGATATTGAATGATACATTATTTTACCACCTTTTCTGGTTTTACTGTTGAGTAAAGAGCAAATGCGCCATCTAAATTTTTGGCTTGGTAGCCATTTTGTTTCAATATTCTTTCTGCTGCATAGCTACGCAGTCCACTGTGACAGCTGACAATAATCGGTTGATCTTTGGGCAACTCCGCCATGCGGTCTCGCAAACTATCTAAAGGAATATTGACTGCACCTTTTAAGCGGCCATTGGATTTCAGTTCACCTTCATTTCGAACATCTAGCAGTAAATATCCTTCTGCTTGCTTGTCTTCTAATTCATACCACTGAACAGACTCACTAATGCCTTCCATAAGATTTAAAGCTACATAACCAGCCATATTAACAGGATCTTTAGCAGAGCCAAATGGAGGGGCATAAGTGAACTCTAATTCCGGCAACTCTTGCACCGTCATTCCGGCTTTAATAGCTGTAGCAATGATATCAATCCGTTTATCTACACCGTCTTCTCCGATGGCTTGAGCGCCATAAATTTTACCTGTGGTCGGATGAAATAATAACTTTAATACAATCGTTTTTGCATTAGGATAATAGCCAGCATGACTTTTCCCTTGAATGTGAATCACTTCGTACGCCTCATCCGCTTGTTGCAATTGGCGTTCATTCAAACCGGTCGACGCTGCTGCCAATTTGAACACTCGTACAATCGCTGTCCCTATGCTACCTTTATTTTTACGTTCTAATCCGCTAATGACATCAGCCACTTGACGGCCTTGACGGTTAGCTGGCGAAGCCAATGCTATCATCGTGTCTTCTCCGTTAATTTGCTGTTTAACGACAACCGCATCCCCCACAGCGTAAATATCTTTTTGACTAGTTTCATATTGATCATCAACGACTATCCCACCGCGTAAACCTGTTTCGACACCGGCTGTTAAAGCTACCGTTGTTTCCGGTTTTACACCGACAGATATTAAAGTGACGTCACTCTCCAAGCGTTTTCCATTTTCTAATACTACGATTTTACCTTTTTCTTCAAATGATTCAGCAGCCAATCCTGTATACAATTTTATACCATTAGCTACCAATTCTTTCGTTATATAGGCAGCCATTTCTTCATCAAAAGGCGGTAGTACATGTGGTGCTTTCTCCACAATAGTAACTGCCATTCCTCGATGGGCTAAACTTTCTGCCATTTCTAGCCCGATAAATCCAGCACCTATGACCACTGCTTTTTTAGCCTTGTGTATATTGATAAAGTTGGCAATCGCATCGACATCGGGAACGGAACGTAAGGTAAAAATATTCTCTGCTTCTTCTAATCCCTTTGCTTGAGGAATGAATGGTTTTGCTCCTGGGGATAAGATTAATTTATCATACCCCAGCGTGTATGTTTCTTGGTCGGTTTGCACGACCACTTCTTTGTTATTGGAATCGATAGAAATAGCTTCACTATTTGGTCGCACATCTAAATCGAATCTTGCTTGCAAAGTTTCTGGCGTTTGAACTAACAAATCCGTCCGTTCATCGATTTCTCCAGCGATATAATAAGGCAAACCACAATTTGCAAATGACACATAAGGCCCTTTTTCTAATACGATAATTTCTGCTGTTTCATTCAACCGTCTTAACCTTGTAGCGGCAGACATTCCGCCTGCTACACCACCTATAATGACAATTTTCATTAATTATTACCTCCTTTTGTTGCGCCTGTCCAAGCCATCATGCCACCACGGACGTTGATAACATCATGTCCTTGTTCCAATAACGTTTTCGTTGCTCGTTTACTACGCATCCCCGATTGACACACTACATAAGCTTGACCTTTAGGCGTGTAGTTAGCAACTTTAGACAATGGTATATTTTTTGCTCCTGGAATATGACTATTTTTAAATTCATGTGGTTCTCTTACGTCAATAATTTGCGGTTTATCGGCTAATTTCTTTTCCAATTCAGTAGTTGAAATCGTAGGCAATTTTTTAAAAAACATATTTTTTCTCCTCAATAGATGATTAATTTATGGTTACTTTTTCCGTTAAATACTCTTTCAGTACTTCTTTTGGTTGATAGCCAACTATTTTTTCGACCCCTTCAACACCATAGTGGGCATAAGTGGGATACTTGCGACCACTCGACGGAAGTCACGGTAAAAGTCCTTTTTTGATCATCTTTAATAATTGGTAAAAGGATGGTGCTCATTTATATACCCCTGCGTGTATTTCTATTATACCCCTGTAGGTATTATTTGTAAAGTTTTTTCTTACCGAATAATGCACATGGCAAATAACTTGTTTTTGATATTTTATTTGTTTCCTAGATATCGCACTAACAAACAGTGTTGAGAAAGGGAGAAAATATGAACGGAAGTGCGCCAGGAGTAAAAAAAAT
>NZ_JBOEQF010000056.1:0-12727 GCF_050689315.1 Aerococcus sp. L_32 | reverse complement strand
TCGTTCAATTGGCCAGCGTCCTCCAGTGCGCAACCGCAGCAACGAGAATAATAATAAACCATCAAACCGCGGCAGCAAACGCCCACAAAGTGCAACGCCAACCTTAGACTCACTAACTAGAGACCTAACTGAGCAAGCACGTAACGGGCAGTTGGACCAAGTAATCGGCCGTAAGAAAGAGTTACGTCGCATCATGCAAGTCCTTAGCCGTCGAACTAAAAATAACCCTGTATTAGTAGGAGAACCAGGTGTTGGGAAAACAGCCATCGCTGAAGCAGTTGCCATCGCAGTTGCAAACAACGATGTCGTATCAACCTTAGCCAATAAACGTGTCGTATCTCTTGATGTTGGGTCCCTTGTTGCAGGTACTAAATACCGTGGGGAATTCGAAGACCGGGTGAAAAACTTACTAGAGGAAACGGAAAAAGCTGGTAATGTCATCTTATTCATTGATGAGTTGCATAGTTTAATCGGTGCCGGTGCAGCAGAAGGGGCTATTGATGCTTCTAACCTGATGAAACCAGCCTTAGCCCGTGGTCACCTACAAGTGATTGGTGCTACAACCTTAAATGAGTACCAAAAATATATCGAAAAAGATGCTGCTTTAGAACGTCGTTTCGCCAAAGTCCTAGTTGATGAACCAAGCGAAGCGGATGCTATTGAAATTCTTAAAGGTATCCGAAAAGATTATGAAAAATTCCATCGAGTGACGATTAAAGATGAGGCTATTGAAGCTGCTGTTCGTCTAGGTAACCGTTATATTGCTGATCGTTTCTTACCAGATAAAGCGATTGATATTATGGATGAAGCTGCCGCTACAGCGCGTTTAGACAATGGTGATAAAGATACTACCCAACAAACCCTTGTAGGTATTCGTAAGCAATTAACTGATTTGGAAGAATTGAAGAAACACTATGTAAATACCCAAGAATTTGAAAAAGCTGCTGGTGTTCACCAACAGCAACAACGTTTAAGTCAAGACTTATTCGACCTACAAAACAACCCACAAGTTGTTCAAGATGAGCCGTTTGATATTGAAATTGACGGCCAAAACGTAGCGGATATTGTGGCTATGTGGACAGGTGTGCCAATGCAACAGCTTACGCAAACTGAAAACCAACAGCTGATTAATCTAGAAGACCATTTACACAAACGTGTTAAAGGTCAAGATGAAGCAGTGAGAAGTGTTGCTCGTGCAGTTCGTCGTGCGCGGTCTGGTATTAAAGACCCAAATCGTCCAATTGGTTCATTTATGTTCCTTGGACCAACAGGTGTTGGTAAAACTGAATTAGCTAAATCCCTAGCAGGTGAAATGTTTGGTTCAGACAACAATATCATCCGTTTAGACATGTCTGAATACATGGAAAAATACTCAACAAGTCGAATGATTGGTTCAGCACCAGGTTACGTTGGCTACGATGAAGGTGGTCAATTGACTGAACAAGTTCGTCAACACCCATACTCAGTGGTACTATTCGATGAAATTGAAAAAGCCCACCCGGATGTCTTCAATATGCTACTACAAGTCTTAGATGATGGTTATATTACGGACTCTAAAGGCCGTAAAGTAGACTTCCGTAACACAGTCATGATTATGACGTCTAACTTGGGGGCAACTGCCATCCGTGACGATAAAAACGTCGGATTCGGTGCCAAACAAGCCACAGATAGTCATGAAGAAATGGATAGCCGTATCCGTAAAGAATTGAAGTCTGCCTTCAGACCAGAATTCTTAAACCGTGTGGATGAAATCATCGTCTTCCATACATTAGCGGAAGAGCAAATCGTTGAAATCGTACAGAAATTTACTACAGCCTTAACCAAATTATTAGCAGAGCAAGGTGTGAAACTACGTGTGACACAAGGCGCTAATAAAGAAATTGCAAGTAAAGGCTTTGATAAAGAGTACGGTGCACGTCCATTACGCCGTGTAATCCAGCAAAAAGTTGAAGATCCAATCGCTGAAATGTTAATCGCTGATAAAATAAGCGAAGGCGACGTTGTCACAGTCGGTGCCCGCCAAGGTGAATTATACATCCGTGTAAAACACCCAGATGGCCAAGAAGAAAGCAACGACGTCAAAGATTTGATTAGTGCAGGTCAATAAGTTTTCACAACAAGTCGTATGAAGCGGACTGTAACGTTGATACAGTCCGCTTTTTTATATACTTTTGGAATGTCTCCTGATGAACGTGAATTAGGAGTAGCCACCAAAATTGTATGAAATTTAGCCTAATTTACTGGCTTGACCAGTAACCATATTATTTTCGCTGGTGTAGTGGATATGCTATAATGTATATAATAATTATGGGGAGTGATATCATGGAACAATCAACTAAAAAAGGTTTAATTGCTTTAGGTGCAATTGCTGCAATCGCAGGTATTGCCGCTGTCGCATTATACCAAGAAGATAAAAACTCAGTAGTCAGTGATTTCATCGATGATGCTGGTCGCCAATTACGCCATACAGGTCGTGACTTAGCTCGTCGTGCTGATGATGTATCATTTTTACCAAACCGTTCACTCGGTGATCGCGTAAAAGATTCAGCAGCTGACGCTTACGACTATGCTGTAGGCCAAGCGAAATCATTTACAAAATAAAGCGAAAATAAATGCCTCCAATTGCTATGATTAATAGTGGTTGGGGGTATTTTTTTATTTTATCCAGAATGACATTAGCAGTTGAAACTGGTACACTTATAAATATGAGATTTCAAAAAGAAGGGTGAAATAATGATGAGAATTAGTTATCAAGGCATACCGGGGGCTTATAGCGAGGCAGCAACGATTGCTTTTGTGCGCGAACAGTTGCATGTTGAGATTGATGATGAACGTTTAGAAATCATCTCTTACGATGACTTTAAACCCATGGTGGATGACTTAGTGGCTGAAAAAGTAGACCGAATTGTCATGCCAATTGAGAATTCGACAACAGGATTAATTGCTCGAACAATGGATATTATCCGTTACCAACCCGTCCTAGCAAAATATGAACATTACCAACCAGTGAACCATGTCTTATGGGGTTTACCAGGTGCTGACATTCATCAAGTGACGAAAGTTTATTCTCATCCAGAAGCTTTGACCCAATGTAAATTATTATTTGACCGCTATCCTAATATGGATCCCGTAGCTTATATCGATACAGCTGTTTCTGCAGAATTTATTGTGCAAGAAGATGACCCTACTATCGCAGCGATTGCCAGTCCGCGAGCAGGTGACTTACACGGATTGCAAGCTTTAGAACCAGCAGCATACGACGAATCAGGGAATATGACGCGGTTTTTAGTTTTTGAACGATATGACAATATCGATATGACCAATACCCATGACAAAATCATGTTATATATTGAAACACCGCATGAACCAGGTGCTTTGGCCAAGTTACTACAGGTATTAGATGTTTACCGGATCAACTTGGAAGGATTAAATGCCCGTCCAATTCCGATGAAACCCTTCCGTTACGGCTTCTTTATTGAAGCAGACCCAAGCAATATGATTGGGGACTTAGAGTCATTAGAGAAAATTTTAAAAGCATTATCAACTCACATTCAAGTGGTAGCGCAATTTAAACAAAATCGTTAGATTAACGACACGAGTTTCTTTTTCCAAAATAATATTATTATAAAATAAACCGCTTACATGTTATAATGAACTTGTATAGACAGATAAGATATAGGAGGGGTTTTCATGGATAAACGTAAGGTAATCATTGATACGGACCCAGGAATTGACGATGCAGCGGCCTTGATGACGGCCTTGTCGGACGATAGCTTAGAAATTTTAGGTTTCACCACGGTTGCCGGGAATAAGGGATTGGATATGACCACCACGAATGCGGTTCGGGTATCTACTTATTTTGATGGTCGCGTGAAGATCTATCCAGGCGCGGACAACGATTATACCTCTTTAAAAGAGAACAAACCACCAAGAGAGAATGCGACTGGGAATATCCATGGATCGAACGGAATGGGTGGTGTTGATTTCCCCTATGATGAAAGTTTGATTCAAGACCAACATGCAGTTGACTTCATTCTTGAGCAAGTTAAAGCACATCCTGGTGAAATCGACCTAATTACCTTAGGACCACTAACGAATATTGCTTTGGCCGTTGAAAAAGACTTAGCGACCATGAAACAAGTTCGTTCAATCATGTCTATGGGTGGGGCTGCTTTTGACGGGAACACGAACCCGGTAGCGGAATTTAACTACTGGTTTGACCCCGTTTCAGTCGATATCGTCTATCAAGCCTTGGGCGAATCTGTTCCGATTACAATGGTTGGTTTAGACGTGACGAGACCGTCCCTCTTGGATATGAACGACTTAGAATTTATCCGTCAAGCAGGCGGTGAACTAGGCGGCATGATCCGTGAAATGTTCGACGATTATGTCCTGAACTCATTTGAAAATGAAGGCAAAATTGGGATCGTCATCCATGACCTAGTAGCAGTTGTTGGCTATCTGCACCCAGAAATTTTGACCGAAGTCTACCATACTAACTTGGTCATTGAAACTAAAGGTGAGTATACTTACGGACAGACCGTCATCGACTTTGAGGAGCGTACTGACCGACCAAAAAATGTCTACGTCGCAATGGATATCGACCTTGAAGCTTATAAAGCCCACGTGATTTCAACCCTATTTGGCGAAGACAAATACCATCAATACCTAGACATGCTGGATTAACTTCTAGCAAAAAGGACACACAAAATGAAGCTAGATAAGTAGGTGACGGAAATGTACAAGTTCGAATTTATTTCCGCTGATATTCAAGAAAAAATCCACCAGGGTATTTATCCTGTAGGAAGGTTACTTCCCAGTGAAAATGACTTGGCCAAGACGTACGACGTATCGCGCGAAACCATTCGAAAAGCGCAGAAAAGATTGGAAGACACCGGTTTTATCCAGAAGAAACAAGGTAAAGGTGCTATCGTCCTAGACTTTGCCCGTTTTTCTTTTCCTATATCCGGTTTAACTTCCTACAAGGAATTGCAAGAATCCCAACACTTCCAAACTGCAACCCAAGTTTTGAGTAATAAACGGGTAGCGGCACCTGACTTTCTCGTCGGTGAAGACGGTGTTGAAGCGGGCGAACCCTTCATCCACCTGATTCGGGCCCGTGAAATGGAAGGGGAAACGGTCATTGTTGACCACGACTACCTCCGCGTATCCGTTATCCAAGATGGGGTACCAGATGAAATTGCGGAAGTGTCCATTTATCAATACTTCGAACAAGAATTGGACTTACAAATATCCTTTGCCAATAAGGAAATTGTGGCCAAAAAGGCAGACCGTATCGATCAAAAGCACATGGCCATTGGCCCAGATGATTTTATCATCCAGGTCAACAGCCATGTATACTTAGAAGATGCCACCTTTTTTCAATATACCTCATCCCACCACCGGATCGACAAATTTAGATTTGCAGAATTTGCGCGCCGGACAGCCCATTAACCCGTGCGCTAATTTGGGATAGATAGGACGACTACCCTCAATCAGCCTTGTTTGGCCAAGTTGAGGGTGTTTTTCTTCAGTATTCAGTATTGGATTTTAGCCGATGATCGAACGATCAAATTAGAGCGACACTTATATCAGTGGCAGGGCTTTAAACTTTTTCTAGCAGTGGTCAATTTGCTGTCTTTTCCACCGAGAACGCTCAAATGGCTATAAAAGTATACATGTAATGATAGTCGCAAAAAAGGAGTTGGAAAGATCCAACTCCTTTTCATTTACCCATTTTTAAGGGGGTTATATATCCTATTTCGAAAGGAATGCAACTGTTTCATACGGTCCTAACTCGAATGAGGCTGTCATTTTATCTAAATCACCATTACCCAATAACTTGTCATAGTCACGGGTTAAATCAACACTTCTTGGTAGGTCAACTTGACTGGTGCCTGGGTAGAAGTGCGAGAAGACATACAAGATTTGGTCGCCGTAAGTTCGGTAGTAAGCTAATACTTCCGGGTGGTCGGTTAGTAATTCGTGGTAAGCACCGTCTTGGATAATCGGCAATTTATGGCGCAATTGAATTAATTTTTGATAGTACGGGAAGATTTTACCTGATTCAAGTTCCTTCTTCACGTTGATATCTTTGTAGTTGTCAGCTACTTTCAACCATGGTGTACCGGTAGTAAAACCGGCGTTTTCTGAATCATCCCATTGCATCGGGGTCCGGCTAGTATCGCGGGACTTAAATTTAATAATGTCCATCGCTTCTTCTTCAGAAACACCTTTATCTAATAAGATTTGGTAGTTGTTGAAGGTTTCGATGTCGTTGTAGTCGTTGATGTCGTCGAAATCTGGGTTGGTCATACCAATTTCTTCCCCTTCAAAGATGTAGGGAGTACCACGCATCATGTGAATAGTTTGGGCAAGCATGGTGGTTGTTTCGTATGGATAGTTTTCGGTGTCACCGAAACGAGAGTTAGCGCGTGGTTGGTCATGGTTGTTCCAGAATAGGGCATTCCAACCATTGCCATCTGACATGCCTTTTTGCCATTCGTTTAAAATGTCTTTTAAAGATTGGAAGTCGAAATCAACTTTAGACCATTTCTGGCCATCTTTGTAATCGACTTTTAAATGATGGAAGGAGAAGATCATAGCTAATTTGTCTTCTTCAGGATTGGTGTAACGGACGCCATCTTCAACTGTTGTAGACGACATTTCACCTACTGTGACAAAGCCTTCGATATCGCCAAAGGTAGATTGAGCCATTTCTCGAATCCAATCATGTGAATTTTCCGTATCCGTATATAACCGTTTCTCTTGGGTAGAACTTGGGCCACCAGTTGAGTCTTCCAGGACCTCGCTCTTACCAATCACGTTCATCACATCAAATCGGATACCGCTAACACCCTTGTCGATCCAGAAGTGGATAACATCGAATAGGGCTTCGCGCACTTTTGGATTATGCCAATTTAGGTCAGCTTGGGTCACGTCGAAGAGGTGCATGTAGTAATTGCCAGTGTCGCCAAATGGTTCCCAGGCAGGGCCACCGAATTTAGATTCCCAGTTTGTTGGTAGAGAACCGTCTTCTTGAGCGGGGCGAATGTAATAGAAGTCTTGGTAGTATTCGTCGCCAGCTAGGGCTTTTTGGAACCACTCGTGTTCAGTAGAGGAGTGGTTTAAAGGCATATCCAGCATTAGGTCGATGCCATGTTTTTTACCTTCACGGGCTAATTCTTCAAAATCATCCATAGACCCAAAACGTGGGTCGATGGCAGTGTAGTCTGAAATGTCATAACCGTTATCATTTTGTGGCGATGGGTAGAAGGGGTTCATCCAAATCATGTCGACACCTAGTGTTTCTAGGTAGTCTAATTTTTCAATGATTCCTCTAAGATCACCAAAACCGTCTCCATCCGTGTCGTTGAAAGACTTTGGATAAACTTGATATATTACCTTTTTCCCTAAATCATTTGTCATTGTGTCTTCCTCCTTTTTAGAAAAAAGCTCGCCCAGGGGCATCCAAGGCGAGCGTGAAACTTGAATCTATCTGGCTAATGCTAGAACTTGATATTGAAATCGATTTTGTTATTAGCTAGGAAACCAGTTTTCTTAAATACAATTGTCAATGCGAATGGTACAACGATGGCGATGGCCATAGCTAGTAAGAACCAACCCCAGTATTGGAATTGAATCGCTAAGATACCAGGTAAACCACCGACCCCGATTGAGTTAGCTGTAATTCCAACTGTTGTTGAAAGTAAACCAGCTAAACCTGAACCAATCAGCGCTGCAATAAATGGGTAAACATATTTAATGGTTACACCGAACATTGCCGGTTCAGTTACCCCTAAGTAAGCTGATACAGCTGATGGAATGGTAATTTGACTTTCTTTCTCATCTTGACGAGTTGTCCACCATATCGCCATAACCGCAGATGCTTGAGCAATATTTGATAGGGCGATCATTGGCCATAAACCAGTACCACCAAAGTCAGCCACTAACTGCGTATCGATCGCGTTTGTCATATGGTGTAAACCAGTAATTACAAGCGGAGAGTATAGGGCACCGAAGATTAAACCAAATAACCAAGAAACAGGTCCAGTTAAACCAGCATACACAACACTAGAAATCCAAGTACCTACAGTCCAACCGATTGGGCCTAAAACTGTATGCGCCAAGATAATGGCAGGAACTAATGATAAGAATGGCACGAAAATCATAGAAATCATCTCTGGGATGTATTTACGCCAGAATTTTTCAAGCCAAGCAAGTGATAAACCTGCGAACATGGCTGGTAATACTTGGGCTTGGTAACCAATCATATCTAATTGGAAGAAACCGAAGTCCCATTGTGGAACTTCACCAGCTAAGATAGCATCTGGTGCAGCATAAGCATTTAATAATTGTGGTGAAACTAATGTGATACCTAATATGATACCAAGAATTTGAGTGGTACCCATTTTACGTGTTACAGACCATGTAATCCCAACTGGTAAGAAGTGGAAAATGGCTTCACCCGGTAACCAAAGGAAGCTGTTCACGCCGGCCCAGAATGTTGAAACATCAACAATCGTGTTGTATTGAGGTGTACCGTCACCCATCGTTTGCGCAACACCATCAACAATTTTTTGCCCAAGGAACTCCATCGGCACCCCTTCAAGTACATTACGGAAACCTAAAATAAGCCCCCCGACGATAATTGCTGGAATAATTGGTGCAAATACTTCAGCCAAGAATGTCATGGCTTTTTGAATCCAGTTTTGTTGCTGATCAGCTGCTGCAGCTTTCACCGCTTCTTTTGACGTACCAGAAACACCGGAAACCGCTTCAAAATCATTATAAAAATCTGCTACCTTGTTCCCAATAATAACCTGGAATTGACCAGATTGGGTAAATGTTCCTTTAACAGAAGGGATCTCTTCAATAGCTTTAACATCCGCTTGTTTAGGATCATTTAATACAAACCGCATACGTGTCGCACAGTGTGTAACGGCGTGGATATTTTCCTTACCCCCAATATCATCCAGTAAGGATTTAGCATCCTGTTTAAAATCACTCATTTTTCTTCCTCCTCTATAACGAAAATGCCCCATGAAATCCAACTAGTAATCGCAAACTTGTCTATACAAGTTATATACAAGGCTATTATATAATGATAACGGTTTCAAATCAAGTCAAATCACTCAATCAAAAAAATTTTTATAGGGCTATAGTTAATAGGAAGAAAGTGATTAAAAAGTCCGGTGAGCCCCACCTATCAGTTGGTTGTAAGCCTTGGTAGTGGTATGATTATGGCATGTTTTAGACCGAAATGAGGTGTGGAATGTCAGAAGAAAAGGATACAAAATTCAATACACTTGACGTGGACCAAGTTGCTTTTATGGAGGCAGCGATTGAAGAAGCGAAGAAGGCAGCAGCTATTGGTGAAGTGCCAATTGGGGCAGTTGTCGTCTACCAGGGGGAAATCATCGGGCGTGGCCATAACTTGCGTGAGACCAGCCAGGATGCAACAACCCATGCGGAAATCCTCGCTATACGAGAAGCCAACCGTAATCGGGCATCGTGGCGGCTAGTGGGTGCAGATTTGTATGTGACGTTAGAACCCTGTCCTATGTGTTCGGGTGCCATGATACAAAGTCGTATCAAACGTGTCTATTATGGCGCTTATGATCAAAAGGGTGGCACGGCAGGAACCTTGATGAATATACTGAATGATAGTCGGTTTAACCATCAAGTTGAAGTCATTGATGGTGTCATGCATGACGAATGTAAGGCACTTTTACAAGATTTTTTTATTGAATTACGCAAGAAACGCAAAAATTCAAGTCGTAAACCAAAAGTAGAAAACTAAGCGAAATATCAAAATACTAAAAAATAAGACATTGTGATTTATTTAGCGTTTACATTTAAAATAAAGCGTTTTTTTGTTATAATTAAGTTGTTATAACGCTTTTAGGGGGTGAATTGGGTGTCCAGCAAAACTTTAGCAAAAATTGTTGATACTGAGAAAGCAACGCAAGCACTAAGTGACAAATATGCAAGTAAGCGAGAAAGTTTATTAGAAGACAAAAATCGCAAATTAAGCCAAATGGCGTCTGAAAAAGATGCAATCTTGAAAGATTATCAAGAAGCGCAGCGTGCCGAGAATGAAAAAGCTTTACAAGCGTACAAATCTGAAGAAAAAGCGAAGAACGATCAAGAGATTAAGGAAATTGAGAATCAATTCCAAGGCGCTTTGCCATCTTTAGTCTCACTTGTAATTGAGGAGGTGAAAAATAGCTATGGCAATCGCTAAGATGCAAAAAGTATCGATTGTAACGGCGCCAACTAACAAAAACCAATTGTTATATACCTTACAAACGATGCAAAATATACAAGTTAGTGACCTTTCCTTAAAGGTAACCGGCCAAGACTTTACCTTCAACAATAATTACCAAAGTGATCAAGATTACCAAGTCATTTATGAACGCGGGCGAGAAGTATTACATTATCTAAGTCAATACCAACAAAAGGTATCTTTAAAGGATAAAATTACGACCAAACGCCCACAAATGACCATGGATGAACTACATCAAACTGTGGATGAAGCAGCAGCTTTACAATTGATTGAAAAAGTCGAAGCCTTAAGACAAAAGCGTAACGACATTCAAGACCAACGCCAACGGGTTGAAGATGAACAAACAACCATCGCCAAATGGCGGGCCCTAGATGTTGATCCAAAATCTCTACAAGAGTTAAAACTATTCGATGTTCGTCTAGGAACGATTCCAAATGACGAAAACCGTCACCACTGGCAACAATTAAAAGCCATTGAAGATGTGGCCGTTGAAGAAGTTTTTGCTAACGAGAATGAAATTGGTGTCGCAGTCGTTGCCTTACCAGGTCACCACGACAACCTGCAAGCAAAACTTGCAGAAAATTATTTCTCTGAAGTAGAGTTTAATTACGGACAAACCCCAGAAGAGACCTTCCAAACATTGGAAAGTGAACGGAAACAACTCATCAAAGATGAGGAAGCCGTTGTTAAAGACATTAAAAACATGCAAGGATCTAAAGCCACTATTCAATTAGCGGTAGAAGAATTCTTTAACCGTAGTCAACGTGCCAACGCAGCACAGCTTTCATATGATAACCAACAGTTATCTTTATTCAGTGGTTGGATTGAAGAAGCGCAAGTTGAAAACTTGCAAAGCGCTTTAGAAGAAGCCTTTGATGTGCACACGTTTGCTATTATTTTAGAAGAAACAACAGAACAAGAAGTTAAAGAAGATGAAGTGCCAATCAAATTACATAATGCTTCTATAGTAGAACCATTCGAAATGATTACTGAAATGTACTCATTGCCAAATTACCGGGAGAAAGACCCAACCAACTGGGTAGCTGGTTTCTACATGTTATTCTTCGCTATGATGATGGGGGACTTCGGTTACGGTATCCTCCTTTGGATTGGTACACTCTTTGCCATGAAGGTAATGGATTTACGGAAGAGTACTAAACGTTTTGTGAAATTTGGACATATTCTATCCTACCCAACGATGTTAATTGGTTTAGCTTATGGGTCCCTATTTGGTGAAGCTTTACCATTCGGTTTGATCAATCCAACTGAAGATGCCTTAACCCTAATGATTATCTCTTTAGTGATTGGTTACATTCACATCTTTGTAGGTTTATGCTTAAATATCAGATTACAGCTTAGTCGTAAAGACTATGCATCAGCCTATAATGACGGTATTGGCTGGTTATCACTGTTAATAGCGCTAGCTATTGGTATTACTGGCTTTATGACCGGTATGGATATGTTGATTCCTATCGCAAAATGGTTTGCCATTATTGCAGCTGCAGGAATTATCTTGGTTCCTATGTTCACGAGTAATAATAAGGCAGTTGGTGGTGTCGTTGGTTTGTATAACTTATACGGTGTGTCTTCGTATGTAGGAGATTTCGTTTCTTATACACGACTAATGGCTTTAGGTATTTCAGGTGGAGCTATTGCCATGTCCTTTAATATCTTGTTCACCATCTTGCCAGTGCCTGTTCGATTTTCAGCGGGTATTTTGATGATTATCGCCTTACAATTATTTAACATGTTCTTATCATTACTATCTGCCTACGTTCATAGTATGCGCTTAGTATTCGTTGAGTTCTTTGGTAAATTTTATGAAGGTGGCGGGCGTGCCTTTAAGCCGATTCGCACACTACAAGAGTTTGTTTCTCTAAAAGACGTAGAAGAAAATTAATTAAAAGACAACAAAATGGAGGTTTTTAAATAATGAATACATGGTTTGAATTTTTTGTAGAAAATGGTGGCCAAATCTTTGCTATGGTCGGAATTGCAATTGCCGTAATATTCTCTGGTATGGGTTCTGCTCGTGGTGTTGGTGAAACCGGTGCGGCTGCAGCTGCTTTGGTTAAAGATCAACCTGAAAAATTTGCCCAAACATTAATCTTGCAACTATTACCCGGTACACAAGGTTTATACGGTTTCGTTATCGGTATCATGATTTACTTACAATTAGGTACAGGATTAGACTTAACTCAAGGTCTACAATATTTTGTAGCAGGTATCCCTATTGGTTTAGTAGGTTTAATTTCAGCACGTTGGCAAGGGCATACTGCAACAGCAGGTATACAAATTCTAGCAAAACGTCCTGAGAATGTGTCTAACGCAATTATCTACTCTATCATGGTTGAAACTTACGCAATCTTAGCATTCGTTATCTCTCTATTATTAGTACTTTCTGTTGGTTAATCACTAATCAAGTAGAAAAACCAAAAG
>NZ_JBOEQF010000055.1:0-12844 GCF_050689315.1 Aerococcus sp. L_32 | reverse complement strand
GATAAAATGACCTAGTCGCATCGCATCTAATTGACCTTCCACAACCGCTTTGAAGCTAGTACCTAGAATTGGGAAGTTCACCTGAGTCCGCGGAATATAGTTCGTCTTAGATAAGTAAGTTAACTTGTCTAAGGCATTCTCCACTACGCTATCACTAGCTGCCACAATATCATCAGACTGTCTTAGATAGTATTTATCTCTGGCTTCATAAGCTGACATCGATACATCACCAGAAGCTACGCGCGTAATGACATCTCCTAGAATACGCATTTTTGCATCTTTTTGGATTGGCATATTCATTACACGTTCCGTTAATTCCGCTAAACCACCGCCACCAGGGACTAAACCAACACCCACTTCAACTAAGCCGATATAAGATTCCGCCGCAGCGACAATATAAGGTGATGCTAAAACCAATTCTGCCCCGCCACCAAGTGCACGACCATGAACGGCTGTTACAATTGGTTTTGCTGTGTAGCGAACCCGGTTAACCGCTTCATGTAGTTCACTGATTGTTTGACCAATTAACTCATCAACCCCGTCAGACTCAATGGCTTCTTTCATCATATTCAAATTCGCACCAGGACTGAAATGCGGCCCATTTGAATAAATTACCATCCCCACATAGTCACCAGACTCTAATTCATCCACAGCTTTAATCAATTCAGCTGATAACTCGCCTGTAATCGTATTATTTGGTGTGTGAAAATTGAATAATAACTGATTATCATTGATAACACTTAAGGTTGATGTCTCTGTTTCCCAAATATTTGCATCTACCTTTTCACTCATTGGGGTTAGATTCTCAAGAATCTCCCCTTCTTTGTAAAATGGCTCACTTCGATTTGCTACCCATTCTGGTAAAGGTCCTATCTCTTTTTCAATACGGTTTTTGACCCGTTCAAAGCCCATTAAATCCCAAAGTTGGAAGGGACCGACTTTCCAATTGAAGCCCCAAACCATGGCACGGTCAATATCTTTATAATCTACTGCCGCTTTAGGGATATTATTGGCCGCATAATAGAAAGTACTCGCTAACGTTTCCCAAAGGAACTTACCAGCTGTATCTGTGGCATTAAAGATGACGTCCATATTCTTTTTCAAGTTACTAGAGAATTTAGCTAAAATAGGTAGATTTGGTTTTTCAGCTGGTTTATAAGTCAATGTTTCTGGGTCTAATACTAAACGTTGACGGCCTTCTTTCTTATAAAATCCATGACCAACCTTATTGCCTAAAGCACCGTTTTCAACTAATTTGCCAATTAAAGTAGATTGGTTGAAATATGGCTGTTCGCTTGGATCTTGCGTCAAGCCTCCAACTACAAAAGTAGCCACATCATTCCCTACTAAGTCAGATAGCCCATAAGTACCAGTGCGTGGCCGGCCAATCGCTTTTCCTGTTAAGGCATCTACTTCCGTAATTGACAGGCGATCACGCTCAGCACGGTACATAATATCACTCATAGAGTGGGTGCCTGTTCTATTCGCAATGAAAGCTGGTACATCGTTAGCAACAACTACCCCTTTACCTAACTTTTTCTCAGTAAAGACTTTTAATTGATTAATTGTCGCTTCAGACGTAAACTCAGTTGGAATTAATTCCACCAATTTCATATAGCGTGGTGGATTAAAGAAGTGCATGCCTAAGAATCGTTCACGCTCTGCACCTTTAAAAACTTTAGCTATTGCCTGAATTGGAATACCGGAAGTATTTGTCGCTAGGATAGCTTCTGGTTTAGCAACTGCAGCAATCTTCTCCCAAATAGCGTGTTTAATTTTGATATCTTCTTTAACTGCTTCAATAAAAATATCACTATCTGATGGTTCACTTAAGTCATCATCAAAATTCCCATAGGTTAAGTTACCTTGAAATTGACTTTGATATAACATCGGCTTCTTCCGGTCAGTGATACGGTCATAGCCAGACTTAGAAAGTTTATTGGGTTCATTTTCATCGATGACAACATCTAATAATTGTACTTTCAATCCCGCATTTACGAGTAAGGCGGCAATTTGACTCCCCATGACACCAGCCCCGAGAACGGTCGCTTTTGTAATTGTCATTGTATTTCCCTCCATCTTTGATCAATTGTCTATAATTAGAGATTGGATAGCGTAGCTTATCTGCCTTTTCTACCCAACGCTCTATTATTGTTCCTTTAAATACTAATTAAATGCTGCTTGTCCAGTTAAAGCACGACCAATGACTAAAGCATTTACTTCATGCGTTCCTTCGTATGTGTAAACGGCCTCTGCATCTGCAAAGAATCGAGCAATATCATTGTCTACTACAATCCCGTTACCTCCACAAATCCCGCGTCCCATCGCCACTGTTTCCCGAAGTCTTAATGCATTCATCATTTTACCCACTGAAGTCACTACCTCGTTGTAGTCACCTTCTTCTTGTTGTCGTGCAATTTGTGAACATAAAGCCATTGCAGCAGTTAAGTTTCCTTGCATCATGGCTAATTTTTCTTGTACTAATTGATAATTAGAAATCTCTTTACCAAATTGCTTACGCTGAGTGACATATTTCAAGCTAGCTTGTAATGCTCCAGCCATCGCACCAGTAGCCATATTAGCAACTCCAGCACGAGTTGAATATAAAACTTTAGCGATATCCTTAAACGAATTAATGTTTTGAAGACGATCACTTTCAGCGACTTCAACATCTTTCAAATGGATATTGGCATTTGGCACAATTTTTAGAGCAATTTTATTTTGAATAACGTCAATATCCAAACCAGGCTGTCCCGCTTGAACGATAAAGCATTTTGGTTTTCCAGTTTCAACATCACGAGCAAACACTGGAATCACATCAGCAACTGAAGCTCCACCAATCCAACGTTTTTCACCATTTATAATCCATTTGTCACCTTCACGTCTAGCACTTGTTTCTAATCCCCAAGCCACATCAGAACCATGATTTGGCTCAGTCAAGGCAAAACATGTGCGCAATTGATGACTGGCTAATTTTGGCACATACTTTTGAACTTGTTCTGGACTACCGCCAAATAGGAAAGTATTAAAGCCAAGACCCGTATGAACACCTAATAAGGTATTCAAGGACACATCAAAACGCGATAGGGTAAAAGCGAAAAAGAATTGGAACAATTGACTGGTTGTCTTTTTACCTTCACGCCCTTCAAATAAAAGGGGATTGTCAAAGTATCTTAATTTGCCAATATCTTCAAAAAATCCTTCTGGTTCTGATTCAGTTACCCATGCTTCATTTAAGCCACTGCGGTATTTGCTTTCTAATAGCTCTACTAACTGTTTTAAAACTTCAATTTCTCCATCAGTTAAACCACTTGAAATCTTTAAAATATCTTCTGGGAATAACGATTTTAATACTGCTTCTCTATTTTCCATGAGGTAAACACTCCTTATTATTTATATATAGATCAATTGCCACGCTGGTTTTGCCTGAATTGAATATTTTCTAGTAAAACTAACAAAGATGATATCGCTTACAAACTTATATTAATACCAATAAGGGGTAAAGAAAAATAAGCCTTATTAATATGGACTATGAGTAATACTAATAGTTATTGTAAACGCTTTCTAAAAAAGCGTCATTAACAATTGATATAAGCTAAACTTATGATTACTATTAAAAAATAAATGCAAAATCCCTTATATAGTTGAATTTTATAAGCAACCATTATTAGGTAAATTTAAAAGTAAATAAAAAACACTAGGAAAATAAGTCTCCTAGTGCCTAATTTAATCCTTATTTTAACTACCTGCGCTTGCTGTCAAATTTTCTTTAGCGTGCGCTGCCATCATACGACTAAGTTCTATACGGTCTGGTTTACCAACCGAGTTAACTGGGATTTCGTCAATTTCCATGTAAAGTTTTGGCGTCTTATAACCGGCAAGTTTTTCCAAGCAGAATTGATCTAGTACTTCTTGGAATTTCTCTGCGCCTTCAACATCTTTATTGACCATGATCGCTGCTGAAACAGATTCACCAAATTTTGGATGTTCAAATCCAAGTACAATAGCTGATTTAACCAATGGATGCTGGGTTAATACGGCCTCAACTTCAGATGGTAGGACATTTTCCCCACCAGTGATAATCAATTCTTTCAAACGATTGACTAAAGTCATTTCCCCATATTCGTTTAAGTAAGCTAAATCCCCAGTTCTAAAATAGCCATCATGGAAAGCTTTGGCATTTTCTTCAGGTAGCTTCCAATAACCAGGTGTTACGTTCTTCCCTTTCACCAACAATTCACCAATTTCACCTTGTGGTAATGGGTGCATCTCATCATCTACAACGATCATTTCATCAAATAAAAGAGAAGAACCAATTGTAGTCGGGCGCTCGTTAGCGCGTTGACTAGTATTAAACGTTAATAAAGGCGCTTCGGTTAAGCCGTAGGCGTTAATAATAATTTTACCCATTTGCTGGAAAACTTTTTGTACAGCTGGTAATGGTGGTGACCCTCCTGCGACTAATAAGTCTACGCTCATTAAGTTTTCTGGTTTAAAGTCAGGTGAAGCGATAATACCGTAGTACATGGTTGGAATCATGACTAGTACATTTGGTTTGTAGGTACGGATCCAATCGTTAATGGTTTCATAGTTGAAGTAGCGTTCTAAGACTAATTGACCACCTACAACTAACATTGGTATCGCAATATCAATAAAACCTAAAATGTGGAACATTGGGGTTGAGCCAATTGTTACCCAATCTTCACTCATTCTCCAAGAAATGATTTGATTGAATACGTTATTTAGATAACTTTCATGGGTATGAATGACCCCTTTTGGTCGACCGGTTGAACCTGAGGTATAAATTAATAAAATAGGATCTTGCCAATCAATAGACACACTCTCAAAAGGTTGATGGTTACTTAAATCCATCATTTGATTGTATTCAGCCTCGTCCACATTGTACTTGATGTAAGCTTCAGGTACTTCTGAAAGTCGGTCTAAATGGTTAGTTGCATATAAAATATATTCAACACCTGCATCTTCTACCACTCGGGCAATTTCTACTGGTTTTAATCGCCAGTTGAGTGGAACGAAGACTGCACCAATCTTAATTGCCGCTAACAACATATCAATAATAGCAATATCGTTAGGGGCAAAAGTGGCAATCCGGTCTCCCTTTTTGACGCCTGCATCCTCTACCAAGTGCCGAGCTAAAATTTCCGCACGTTGATTTAAATCTTGATAGGTAAATTCTGTGTGTTTCAATGGATCAATCACCGCCACCTTTTCAGGGGAAGTAATTGCGCGCGTTTTAATCCAGTCCAAATTCATTGTTTATCTCTCCTTAAACGTTAGAATTTGTAAGCGCTATCATCTTTTGTTACTCTCATTTTACTAAAAACTCAAGTCTTGTCTAGAAAATTCTTTAATTTTTAAGCAATTAAATGAGCAGATGAGACACAAAAGCCCAATATTAGGGGTTTACTAAAAACAATATTGTATACATCATGGTCATTTTGATGATTTTTGCCCATAAAAAAATAAGACCAGGAATGAATCCCGGTCCTAATTTAATTAATCTTCTTCTTTGAGTGCTGATACCATTTCCACTTTCTTCAGTTTGTAGTGCATAAAGATCATGACCACAATGGAGAAGGCTAAGGTAATCAGACTTGCGTAAAGGTAAGATTGCCATTGGATCACAATCGGGAAGAATACCTGATCGATTGCCACTGTATTTAAGATGTAGCTAAGTAAGCCGTATCCTAAGAAGTTCCCAATGATAATCCCTATCATGGTTAAGAATAAGGTTTCTCGATAGACATACATACTCACTTCAAGTGACCGGAATCCTAGCACCTTAACTGTCGCCAATTCGTGCATCCGTTCTGACACATTAATATTGGTTAGTGAGTAAAGGACGATAAAGGCCAGGCCACCTGCAGAAATAATCAAGACGACGGTCACCAGATCAAGGGCTGATAGGGTTTCTTCAAAGTCCGTGATTTGACTAGCGTTTAAACTTGTCCCAATGACGCTAGATTCTTCTTTGACTTGGTCAAAGATTGCGGATTGGTCGCTAGTGGATAAGCCACTGTCAAATTGAACAAGGGCTGTGTTTTCTTCACTTTCTTCACCGAATACCTCTTGGTAGTAAGCATCTGTCATGTAGATTTCATGACCTAGATAGTTGGTGATGACGCCTTTTACAGAAAATTCATAAGGATCGTTATTGGTATCCACCAAGGTCACTGTATCTCCTGCTTGAATGCCCAATAATGAGGCCAGTTTAGCGGTGATAAGGACACCATCTTCAGGTAAGGTCATCTTATTTTCGGTGTCTAGTTCTTGTAATTGGAAGTAATCTTGATAGTTGCTTTCTGAATCAAAGGACATGACACTCACGATTTGTTGGGTGATTGTTTCGTCATCGGTCATCAGAACGTCACGGGACAGCGGTAAAACATTCTCCACGTCACCATTATCTGTTAAATCGGCCACTACTTGGTCGCGGTCTTCTTGACTGACATCCATATTGAATGACAGGCTACCGTCATACATTTTCACTTGGATGAATTGTTCGTCCGGTAGACCTGAAATAGAGTCAGATAGACCGAATCCAGTGACAATCAACATGGCACATCCGGCAACCCCGATAATGGTCATCAAGTTACGTCCTTTATAGAGAAAGATGTTCCGCCAAGTGATCTTACCTTGGAAACTCAAGCGGGACCAGAACCCTTTGAATCTTTCTAGGAAAATGTGTTGGCCATTTTTCCCAGTAACAGGTTGCAATAAGCGTGCGGTCTTCTCGTTCAGAGTCGTTCTAGTGGTTAACCAAGCTGGTAAAACAGTCGTCAACAAGGAAATCCCTACTGCGAGTGAGATGTCCACAATTTGCCAAGTGTAAATCATGCCTGGTAAGGCCACGGTATTGGAGAAGGCAGACACAATGATATTCGGGAATAGATAGTTACCGATTGAAATACCGATGACCAACCCTAAAATAGCTGCCACTCCTGCATACATAATATACTTGGTTTGAATGGTTCGCGGGCTATAACCTAAGGCCTTGTAAGTCCCAATTTGAACCCGCTGCTCTGTTACCATCCGTTGCATGTTGGTAAATGAAACTAAAGCTGCAATCAGAAAGAAAATAATTGGGAAGGCTTGGCCAATTGTGGCCATGTTGTCCGCATTATTTTCCCAAGCGGTATAGCCTGAGACGCCAGAACGGTTGTTAATCGTATAAGTCGGTTCATCTAAATCAGCCAATGTTGATTCAGCGTCCGCAATATCTGCTTCAGCGCTAGATAAAGATTCTTCAGCTTCCAGACTTTCACTTTCATATTCACTTCTTGCTTGGTCTAACTCACTTTGAGCTGAATCAAGACTTGCTTGACCAGCTTCTAATTGAGCGACCACACTGGTCATGCCAGCTTGAGCTAAGGATACGCCTTCTGGTAGTTGGGACTCAATTTGACTTTCTTGTTGGTCTAGTTGACTTTGGTTGTCATCAATTTCTGATTGCGCTTGGTTTAATTCACTTTCGCCAGACGCCAATTCAGACCTAGCTGAGTCAATTTCCGCTTGTCCAGATGAAATTTCTGATTCCGCTTCAGATACACTTTTGTTGTAGACTTCGCTTGGTCGGTCGGCGAATACGTGTTCAATTTCTGCTTGCTTATCTGCAATGACTTGGTCATATTCATCTGAATAGGCTTCTAAATCATCTATAGCGGTCACATCAATAGCGATACTGGTATAAATATCCCTATTAATCGCTTCAGGTGCAACCACCGCAAAACCGTTTAATTGCCCATCTCCAAGCCCAGTCGCCCCGCGACTAATATTTGAAATTTGCAGGGGTGAATTTACGTAGCCGACAATGGTAAAGGTCTCACCCGAAAGAGTTGGGGCACCACTTTCATTGTCTTCTGAGTTGACACCTAAATCAGTTAAACTGATTTCTTGTCCAATTTGGTAGTTTTCATCATTGGCTAATTGGTTATCAATGGCGATTTCATCGGCTGCTTCAGGTAACCGCCCTTCTTGGACATCAAATTGGTTGATATCTGATGTTTCATTGAAGTTTGGATAGAAACGAACTAAATCATTACTCGTAGCAATCTGACGGTCAACATAGGCATAAGGTTGATATTCAATATCTTCCACATCTTCTAATAAGGCTAAATCATCCTCGTCAAGTCCCATGGTTGACTGAATAGACATATCTTCTAAGTTAGTTTGGTTAAAATACTTGTCCGCTATTGCAATCATATCCGGTGCAGCTGCACGGATACCCACAAAGAACCCCGTTCCCAAAATGATAATCAGCAATAAGGCTAGAAACCGCCCAAGGGTATTCTTGATCTCACGAAAGCCGTCTAGCCATATTTTTCTATTCTTCATTTTCATCAATAACCACCTACCATTCAATATCTTGAATTGGTATCGGTCGGGCATTTAATTCCTGCGACGAAACAGTTCCATCATTGATTTTGATGACTCGGTCAGCCATCGGCGCAATCGCTTGGTTATGGGTAATCACAACAACAGTTGTCCCCTGTTCATTGGTTAAATCTTGTAAGAATCCTAACACCTTTTTCCCAGTTTCATAATCTAAAGCACCCGTTGGTTCATCACATAATAATAATTTTGGATTTTTCGCAATCGCACGGGCGATCGACACACGTTGTTGTTCCCCACCTGATAATTGTGACGGGAAATTGTCCTTGCGGTGGTATAAGCCAACCCCTTGTAGTGCATCCTTGGCCGCTAATGAATTATCCGAAATTTCTTCCGATACCTCTACATTTTCAATAGCCGTCAAGTTAGGGATTAAGTTATAATTTTGGAAAATGAACCCCACTTCGTCACGCCGGTATTCGGTTAAACCTTTTTCGTCATATGAAGCGATGTTTTTATCCGCTACTAAAACTTCACCCGAAGTGACTGCATCCATCCCACCTAGAATATTTAAAAGCGTCGATTTTCCAGCACCAGAAGGGCCAAGAATCACTACGAATTCGCCCTCTTCAATTTCTAAGTTTATATGGTCATTGGCTAAAATTGCGGTATTTCCTGTTCCATATTGTTTTACGACATCCTTTAAGTGAATGTAAGCCACTATACAACACCATACTTTCCTTTTTAATCTACCCTAATTCTTCGTCTTTACTCCCAATCATCCTTAATCATATACTATTTGGTCAAGCAAAATCAAAGAATCGGAATATTTAGTTTAAGTTATTTAAATAATCTATGAGGTAGATGATTTTGATAAAAATATAAATTTACTTAAATAGAAACATCACTATCGTTAACGTTATTTTTAGAAATATTGGTGCTACAAATCTTTCTACACTCCAGAAATACTAGCTCATAAATTTTATGATTTTAAGTTAGATATTTCATTCAATACCCCGGGGTGGTTTGACGGTGGAGGCGCGGCTTAAGGTTGGCGCACAACATTGATTCTGTATGTTTAACAATTATTCATCAGTCCAATCTGACCTAGCGCCTCTTTTTCCCAATCAAAAAACGCCCCTAAAGTAGCTTATTCAAGTCTACTTCAAGGGACGTCATTGTTCTGTTATTTTAAATGTTGTTTGTGGAAGGCGAAGTGTTCTTCTAAGAATGTTGCGATGAAGTAGTAGCTATGGTCATAGCCTTCTACTTTTTGGTAATTGACTGCTTGACCATTTTCCTTGGCGGTTTCAAGGAAATGGCTTTCGTCTAATTGTTCTGCATAGAATTCATCTTGACTACCTTGGGTGATTAGAATTGACGGCGCGTCAACGTCTTTAATCAGTTCTGTGGCATCCCATTCTTTCCAAGCTTCCTCATTTTCACCTAGATAGGTTGTGAAGGCTTTAATCCCCCACGGCACTTGGCTTGGGTTTAGAATGGGTGCAAAGGCAGAGATGGCTTTGAAGCGGTTGGCGTTTTTCAAGCCAATAACTAAGGCGCCGTGTCCGCCCATTGAGTGGCCCATAATACTTTCTTTGCCCGCATAATGAGGAATTAAATCGGCTGCAATTTGACCTAATTCATTCACCAGATAATCATACATTTTGTAGTGATTAGCCCACGGTTCTTGTGTGGCATTCAAATAGAATCCTGCCCCTTGACCAAGGTCATAAGCGTCGTCATCAGCAATATCCTCTCCGCGTGGTGAGGTGTCTGGAATCAAAACGGCCACTTGGTGTTGTTCAGCTAATCTTTGAAAACCACTTTTTTGACTAAAGTTATCGTCTGTACAAGTTAAACCGGATAAAAACCAAACTAGCGGGATTTCTTGCCCTTCTTCGTTAGATGGCAAGAATAGACTAAAGGTCATGTCACATTGTAAGGTCTTTGAGAAATGGCGGTATTTGCGGTGTTCACCGCCAAAGGCACGATTGCTAGCAATCATTTCTAAAGTCAATTTTCATCACTCCCCATAAGTCAACATGGTACGGATAGATTCACCTTTATGTAGCAGGTCAAACGCCTCATTGATGTCTGTGAAATCAAGGTTATGGGTGATAAATGAATCGATATCAATCTCACCGTTCATGTAATCTTGAACCATACCTGGTAGTTGCGTTCTACCTTTCACGCCACCAAAGGCAGACCCGCGCCATACACGACCTGTAACTAATTGGAAGGGACGTGTGTGAATTTCTTTACCCGCACCGGCAACTCCGATAATGACACTTTCACCCCAGCCTTTATGACAAGCTTCTAGGGCTGAACGCATCACGTCAACGTTTCCGATACACTCGAAACTGTAATCTACCCCACCGTCTGTCATTTCAATGATGACATCTTGGATTGGTTTGTCGAATTTAGATGGATTTAGGAAATCAGTAGCACCCATTTTTTCAGCTAATTCAAACTTATCTTCGTTTAAGTCAACTACAATAATACGACTTGCTTTCGCTTGCACCAAACCTTGAATAGCCGCTAATCCAATAGCACCTAAACCAAATACAGCCGTTACAGCGCCTTCTTCTACTTTAGCGGTGTTATGGACTGCACCGATTCCAGTTGTGACACCACAACCAAATAAACCGACTTTATCAAGTGGCGCTTCTTTATCAATTTTCGCTAAAGAAATCTCAGGAACGACCGTATACTCGCTAAAAGTACTTGTCCCCATGTAATGGTAAATAGGCTCGCCATTATAAGAGAACCGCGTAGTGCCATCAGGCATTAACCCTTTACCTTGCGTTTCACGGACAGCACTACATAAGTTGGTTTTACCAGAACGACAGAATTTACACTCCCCACATTCAGCTGTATATAGCGGAATCACGTGATCGCCCACCTCAACAGACGTCACTTCATCACCTACAGCAACCACCACACCAGCACCCTCATGGCCTAGTACAGCAGGGAATACACCCTCTGGATCATCACCTGATAAGGTAAATGCATCCGTATGGCAGACAGAAGTATATAAAATTTTCACCAATACCTCTTTCGCCTTTGGTTCTGCAACATCAATTTCAACAATCTCCAGCGGTTCACCTGGATTAAATGCAACAGCAGCTCTACTTTTCATTCAAATTCCTACTTTCTGTTGTGCTTTTTCAATTACTTGTATTACCATAATTACATACTACCATTTATAGCACAATACTGACATTTATATCACTATATCATTTTTTGGAAAAGGGACTTCCGGATTTGAAGCTGATGATTGACTTTACGAGAATTGAAGTTGGTCAAGAAGTAAGTCTTTAAATAAAATCGACGACAAACTTTAGTACCTCGCTAAATATATTTTTCGTAAAAACGATGACCACCTGTTAAAAAAACGACATTTAAAAACAAGGTCATCATTTTTTCTCGACATCATCAGACTGTTAGGTGGGGGCACACCTTACAGAATGAGTCGTCAAAAAAGCCCTCAGAAAATTTTCCTGAGGGCGGTCCCATTGCATTCAATGGTATGATAGAGAAAGCGTAAGCTGAAGGCTTACAAGTTAATCTTTATTATAATTTTTGGAAGATTTCTACTTTTAGGTAGTCACTTTCCGGGTTACCTTTTGGTGCCGGGAAGTCGACTGGTAAGCCAAAGTCAGCTACAGGCATGATGTCCACGCGTGCGTCATCTGAACCTTCACCGATCTGTTTAATGAAATCTTCTTTAGTCATGTTGGCGGCATTTGTTGAACTTACCAAGTAACCGCCTGTATGTAAGATTGATAATGCTGAAGCAACTAGGTTGCGGTAGTCTTTACTTGCTTGGAAAGTGTGTTTTTTCGTACGTGAGAATGATGGTGGATCAAGGACCACGATGTCAAAACGTAAGTCATGTGTTTTGGCATAATCTAAGTAATTGAAGACATCCATCACGCGGACTTTATGTTGGTCACCAATTTCTAAACCGTTGGCTTGGAATTGTTCTTGTGTTAATTGCAGGCTTCGTTTTGCCACATCAACACTCATCGTTTCAGCTGCCCCACCTAGTGCTGCAGCGACTGAGAAAGCACCTGTGTATGAGAACAAGTTCAGCAATGATTTACCTGGTGCAATTTCAGTTTGAATGTAGTTACGGACGTTACGTTGGTCAAGGAAGATCCCTGTCATCCAACCGTCATCAAGACGAACGATGTAGTTTACACCGTTTTCTTGGATGGTTAAGGTTTCAGGAATGTCGCCAGCTAAAACTTCTGATTGTTTAGCGCTGCCTGTGCCGTCTAAGTTGAATCTGTTTTTCCCAACAATACCTTTAAGTTCTGGGAATACATTGTTTAGGGCTTCTAGGATAATGTCTTTGTAGCGGTAAATACCTTCTGAATACCATTGGATCAAGGCGTAACCTGCGTACCAATCGATTGTGAAACCACCGATGCCGTCACCTTCCCCGTTGAAAATACGGAAGGCAGTGGTCATATCGTCGATTAAC
>NZ_JBOEQF010000054.1:0-12860 GCF_050689315.1 Aerococcus sp. L_32 | reverse complement strand
ATTAATCGACGATATGACCACTGCCTTCCGTATTTTCAACGGCGAAGGTGACGGTATCGGCGGTTTCACAATCGACTGGTACGCAGGTTACGCCTTGATCCAATGGTATTCAGAAGGGATTTACCGCTACAAAGACATTATCCTAGAAGCTCTAAACAACGTGTTCCCAGAACTTAAAGGTATTGTTGGGAAAAACAGATTCAACTTAGACGGTACAGGCAACGCTAAACAATCAGAAGTTTTAGCTGGCGATATTCCTGAAACCTTAACCATCCAAGAGAATGGCGTAAACTACATCGTTCGTCTTGATGACGGTTGGATGACAGGGATCTTCCTTGATCAACGTAACGTCCGTAACTACATTCAAACTGAAATTGCACCAGGTAAATCATTGCTGAACTTATTCTCATACACAGGTGCTTTCTCTGTCGCTGCAGCACTAGGTGGGGCAGCTGAAACGATGAGTGTTGATGTGGCAAAACGAAGCCTACAATTAACACAAGAGCAATTCCAAGCCAACGGTTTAGAAATCGGTGACCAACATAAAGTCCGCGTGATGGATGTATTCAACTACTTAGATTATGCCAAAACACACGATTTACGTTTTGACATCGTGGTTCTTGACCCACCTTCATTCTCACGTACGAAAAAACACACTTTCCAAGCCAGCAAAGACTACCGTGACTTAGTTGCTTCAGCTTTAACTATCTTAAATACTGGTGGTTACCTTGTCAGTTCAACAAATGCCGCAAACATGACTAAAGAAGATTTCATCAAACAAATCGGCGAAGGTTCAGATGACGCACGTGTGGACATCATGCCCGTAGCTGACTTTGGCTTACCAGTCGACTTCCCGGCACCAAAAGGTAACCCGGAAAGTGACTACCTAAAAGTAGAAATCTTCCAAAAATTATAATAAGAATTCAGTCATTGCTAGATTTGTAATCGGAACGTAGCGACATAAGGATGTCTATGCGTTAGAAGAGAACGCAACTAGCAGTGAGACCGCCCTCAGAAAAAATTTCTGGGGGCTTTTCTGATGACTCATTCTGAACGTCGGCTCCCGCATCCTGTGGTCTTCACTGCTAAGCCATGCTAGGAAAGTTTCATTCTTTGGCTAGAAAGACGCTATCATTGGCTTAAACTTGAAGGTGAAATTGCGAATATAAGTTACAATTAAAATATAATGTGTAGAAAATTACCTGCTCATAAATTTTAAAAAGGCATTTTAATTTGCGAACTGTGGTGCATCATTAGAAAGTACCGAGTAAAATTAATGGCCTGAGATTGTTGTCGGTAAAATGACTCAATTCTTGACCAATTTCAATTCTCGTAAAATGAATCATCAGCTTCCAATTCGGAAGTCCTTTTTGCAAAAAATGATATAGTGATATAAATGTCAGTATTGTGCTAAAAATGTTAGTATGTAATTATTGAAATATGAATAACTGAAAAAGCACAACAGAAAGTAGGAATTTGAATGAAAAGTAGAGCTGCTGTTGCATTTAATCCAGGTGAACCGCTGGAGATTGTTGAAATTGATGTTGCGGAACCAAAGGCGAAAGAGGTATTAGTGAAAATTTTATATACTTCTGTCTGCCATACGGACGCATTTACCTTATCAGGTGATGATCCAGAGGGTGTATTCCCTGCTGTACTAGGCCATGAGGGTGCTGGTGTGGTTGTTGCTGTGGGTGATGAAGTGACGTCTGTTGAGGTGGGCGACCACGTGATTCCACTATATACAGCTGAATGTGGGGAGTGTAAATTCTGTCGTTCTGGTAAAACCAACTTATGTAGTGCTGTCCGTGAAACGCAAGGTAAAGGGTTAATGCCTGATGGCACTACGCGTTTCTCTTATAATGGCGAGCCTATTTACCATTACATGGGGACAAGTACTTTTAGTGAGTATACGGTCGTTCCTGAGATTTCTTTAGCGAAAATTGATAAGGAAGCGCCACTTGATAAAGTCGGTCTATTTGGTTGTGGTGTCACAACTGGGATCGGTGCAGTCCATAACACCGCTAAAGTAGAAGAAGGCGCTGTTACGGCTGTATTTGGTTTAGGTGCTATTGGATTAGCGGCTATTCAAGGTTTAGTGCAAGCGAAAGCAAGTCGTATTATTGTAGTTGACTTAAACGAAGATAAGTTTGAATTAGCTGAAAAAATGGGTGCTACTGATTTCCTAAATCCATCTAAATTCGACAAACCAATCCAAGATGTCATCATTGAAATGACAGACGGTGGGGTAGATTACAGTTTCGAGTGTATCGGAAACGTTGACGTGATGCGTTCAGCCCTAGAAGCTTGTCATAAAGGTTGGGGTGAAAGTGTCATTATCGGAGTTGCCGGTGCAGGTAAAGAAATCCGCACACGTCCTTTCCAATTAGTTACAGGTCGTGTATGGCGCGGGTCTGCCTTTGGTGGCGTGAAAGGTAGAACGCAACTACCAGGTATGGTGCAAGATTACATGAACGGTGAGATTGATATCGATTCATTTATCACCCATAACCTTGATTTCACAGACATCAATGAGGCGTTTGACTTGCTGCATAAAGGTGAATCTATCCGTACCATGTTGACTTACGGGGAGTGATGAAAATTGACTTTAGAAATGATTGCTAGCAATCGTGCCTTTGACGGTGAACACTGTAAATACCGCCATTTCTCAAATACCTTACAATGCGACATGACTTTTAGTCTATTCTTGCCCTCTAATGAAAAGGGGCAAGAAATCCCGCTAGTTTGGTTTTTATCCGGTTTAACTTGTACAGACGATAACTTTAGTCAAAAAAGTGGTTTCCAAAGATTAGCTGAAAAAGAGCAAGTAGCTGTTTTGATTCCAGATACATCACCACGCGGAGAAGATGTTGCCGATGACGACGCTTATGACCTTGGTCAAGGGGCAGGATTCTATTTGAACGCCACACAAGAACCATGGGCCAACCATTACAAGATGTATGACTATCTTGTGGATGAATTGGGGCCAATCGCAGCCGATTTAATCCCTCATTATTCGGGTCAAGAAAGTATCATGGGCCATTCAATGGGTGGACACGGTGCCTTAGTTATTGGCTTGAAAAATACCGACCGCTTTAAAGCAATCTCTGCCTTTGCACCAATTCTAAGCCCAAGCCAAGTGCCGTGGGGAATCAAAGCCTTCACGACTTATCTTGGTGAAAATCAAGACGCTTGGAAAGAATGGGACGCTACAGAACTGATTAAAGACGTTGACGCTCCGTCAATTCTGATCACCCAAGGTAGCCAAGATGAATTCTATCCGGAACAATTAGACGAAACCCATTTCCTCGCAAACGCCAAGGAAAATGGTCAAGCAGTCAATTACCAAAAAGTAGAAGGCTATGACCATAGCTATTACTTCATCGCAACATTCTTAGAAGAACACTTCGCCTTCCACAAACAACATTTAAACTAACATAGCAATGACGTCCCTTGAAGTAGACTTGAACAAGCTACTTTAGGGGCGTTTTTTGATTGGGAAAAAAGAGGTGCTAGGTCAGATCGGATGGATGAATAATCGTTAAACAGAAAGAATCAATATGATAAGCCAACCCCAAAACGCATCCCAACCGGCAAACCACCCCGGGGATTGAATGAAATATTTAATTTAAAAATCATAAAATTTATGAGCTCGTATTTTTGATAGCTTAAATTAAATTTTTAGATTCTTTGATTTGGCCTGACCAAATAGTATATGATTAAGGGGAATTGGGCGTAAAGACGAAGAATTAGGGTAGATTAAAAAGGAAAGTATGGTGTTGTATAGTGGCTTACATTCACTTAAAGGATGTCGTAAAGCAATACGGAACAGGGAATACCGCAATTTTAGCCAATGACCACGTAAATTTAGAAATTGAAGAAGGGGAATTTGTTGTCATTCTGGGCCCTTCTGGTGCTGGGAAATCGACGCTTTTAAATATTTTAGGTGGGATGGATGCAGTGACTTCGGGTGAAGTATTGGTTGCAGATAAGAATATCGCTTCATATGACGAGAAAGGGTTAACCGAATACCGGCGTGATGAAGTAGGGTTTATTTTCCAAAACTATAACTTAATCCCTAACTTAACGGCTATTGAAAATGTAGAGGTGTCTGAAGAAATTTCGGATAATTCATTAGCGGCCAAGGATGCACTGCAAGGAGTTGGCTTATACCACCGCAAGGACAATTTCCCCTCACAATTATCAGGTGGGGAACAGCAACGCGTATCGATCGCCCGTGCGATTGCGAAAAATCCAAAGTTATTACTATGTGATGAACCAACGGGTGCTTTAGATTATGAAACTGGGAAAAAGGTGTTAGGATTCTTACAAGATTTAACCAATGAACAGGGGACAACTGTTGTTGTTATCACCCATAACCAGGCGATTGCACCGATGGCTGACCGCGTCATCAAAATCAATGATGGGACTGTTTCGTCACAAGAATTAAATGCGCAACCAATACCAATTCAAGATATTGAATGGTAGGTGGTGCTTGATGAAAATGAAGAATAGAAAAATATGGTTAGACGGTTTTCGCGAGATTAAGAATACTCTGGGACGATTTTTAGCGCTCTTGCTGATTATCGCCTTGGGGACAGGGTTCTTCGTGGGTATCCGTGCTGCTGCACCGGATATGATCCAGGTTGCAGACAAGTATTTTAACCAAACCAACTTAGAAGATATGTCTATTCAGTCAACCATGGGGCTAGATGAGGATGATTTAGCCTTATTAGAAGATGTGGAAGATATTGAATATCAACCGTATGCTTATGTTGACCGGCAGATTTCAGACAGTGATGATTTAGTCCGTTTCTATCCAAACTTCAATGAAATGACGGATATCAACCAATTTGATGTCCAAGAAGGGCGGTTACCTGAAGCGACCGATGAAATCGCCATTGATAACCAATTAGCCAATGAGGAAGACTACCAAATTGGTCAAGAGATCAGTTTAACTGCTTTAGGCGTTGATTCTGAAGACGATGAAAGGGGTGCGCCAGCTCTTTCAGGTGAGACGTTTACCATTGTCGGCTACGTGAACTCACCGTTGCAAATTTCAAATGTTAGCCGCGGGGCGACAGCACTTGGAGACGGGCAATTAAACGGTTTTGCGGTGGTTGCTCCTGAAGCAATTAATGGGGATATTTATACCAGTATCGCTATTGACGTGACCTCTGTAGATGATTTAGAGGCCTATTCAGACGAATACAATCAAGTTATCGCAGATAAGCAATCAGAAATTGAAGACGTATTCGCCGACCGACCAAGTGAAGTCTACAAGCAAACTGTATCTGAAGCGGAATCAGAAATTTCATCTGGACAAGCGGAAATTGACTCAGCTAGGTCTGAATTGGCGTCTGGAGAAAGTGAATTAAACCAAGCGCAATCAGAAATTGATGACAACCAAAGTCAGCTAGACCAACAAGAAAGTCAAGTTGAGTCGCAACTACCAGAAGGTGTATCCTTAGATCAAGCTGGCATATCTAGTGTGGCCGCTCAAGTAGAAGCTGGTCAAGCAAGTCTTGATTCAGCTCAAAGCGAGTTAGACCAAGCAAGAAGTGATTATGAAAGTAAAAGTCAGGAAGCTGAAGAATCCTTATCTAGCGCTGAAGCAGCTATTGCAGACGCTGAATCAACAGTGGCTGATTTAGATGAACCGACTTATACGATTAATGACCGTTCTGGCGTCTCAGGCTATACCGCTTGGGAAAATAATGCGGATAACATGGCGACAATTGGCCAAGCCTTCCCAATTATTTTCTTCCTGATTGCAGCTTTAGTTTCCTTTACCAACATGCAACGGATGGTAACAGAGCAGCGGGTTCAAATTGGGACCTACAAGGCCTTAGGTTATAGCCCACGTACGATTCAAACCAAATACATTATGTATGCAGGTGTGGCAGCTATTTTAGGGCTGGTCATCGGTATTTCAATCGGTAACTATCTATTCCCGAATATCATTGTGACTGCCTTCTCCAATACCGTGGCCTTACCTGGCATGATATACACTTGGCAAATTGTGGACATCTCAATCGCAGTAGGGATCTCCTTGTTGACGACTGTTGTACCAGCTTGGTTAACCACTAGAACGACTCTGAACGAGAAGACCGCCCGCTTATTGCAACCTGTTACTGGGAAAAATGGCCAACACATTTTCCTAGAAAGATTTAAAGGGTTCTGGTCGCGCTTGAGTTTCCAAGGCAAGATCACTTGGCGGAACATCTTCCTCTATAAAGGACGTAACTTAATGACCATTATCGGGGTTGCTGGATGTGCCATGTTGATTGTCACTGGATTCGGTCTATCTGACTCTATTTCAGGTCTACCGGACGAACAATTCAACCAAGTGAAAATGTATGACGGTAGCCTGTCACTCAATATGGATGCCAGCCAAGAAGACCGCGATCAAGTAGTGACTGATTTATTAGATAATGGCGACGTAGAGAATGTTTTACCGGTGACCCGTGATGTTCTGATGACCGATGACGATTCAATCACCCAACAAATTGTTAGTGTTATGGCCTTTGAAGAAGATAGCAACTATCATGACTACTTCCAAATGCTGGAATTAGACACTGACAGTCAATTGTCTTTACCTGAAGATGGTGTCCTTATCACCGCTAAACTAGCCTCATTGTTAGGCGTTCAAGCAGGAGATACAGTGACCTTAGTGGATACCAATAACGATCCTTATGAATTTTCTATAAAAGGGGTTATCATCAACTATCTAGGTCATGAAATCTACATGACAGATGCTTACTATCAAGAGGTATTCGGTGAAGAAAGCAAAGACAACACAGCCCTTGTTCAATTTGATAGTGGTTTATCCACTAGCGACCAATCCGTAATCTTTGACCAAGTCAAAGAAGAAGCTGGCGTCATTGGAACGAGTTTAAACGCTAGCCAAATCACGGACTTTGAAGAAACCCTATCAGCCCTTGATTTGGTTACCGTCGTCTTGATTATTTCTGCAGGTGGCCTGGCCTTTATCGTCCTTTACTCATTAACCAATATTAATGTGTCAGAACGGATGCACGAATTGGCGACAGTTAAGGTGCTAGGATTCCGGTCAATTGAAGTCAGTATGTATGTTTATCGAGAAACCTTATTCTTAACCATGGTTGGGATTATCATTGGGAATTTCTTAGGATACGGCTTACTAAGCTATATCTTAAATACAGTGGCAATCGATCAAGTTTTCTTCCCGATTGTGATACAATGGCAATCTTACCTATACGCAAGTCTGATTACCTTAGCATTTTCCATTGTGGTCATGATCTTCATGCACTACAAATTGAAGAAAGTGGAAATGGTTTCAGCACTAAAAGAAGAAGATTAATAAAAGTAGGACCGGGATTTAATTCTGGTTCTACTTTTTTTATGGTCAAAATCATCAAATTCACTATGATTTGTACAATATTGTTTTAATCGAATCCCTATTATTAGGCTTTTATGTCTCATCTTCTCATTTAATTCCTTAAAAATTAAAAGATTCTCTAGACAAGGCTTGAGTTTTTAGTAAAATGAGAGTAACAAAAGATGATAGCGCTTACAAATTCTAATGTTTAAGGAGAGATAAACAATGAATTTGGACTGGATTAAAACGCGCGCAATTACTTCCCCTGAAAAGGTGGCGGTGATTGATCCATTGAAACACACGGAATTTACCTATCAAGAATTAAATCAACGGGCGGAAATTTTAGCTCGGCACTTGGTAGAGGATGCAGGCATCAACAAGGGAGACCGGATTGCCACTTTTGCCCCTAACGATATTGCTATTATTGATATGTTGTTAGCGGCAATTAAGATTGGTGCAGTCTTCGTTCCACTAAACTGGCGATTAAAACCAGTAGAAATTGCCCGAGTGGTAGAAGATGCAGGTATTGAATATATTTTATATGCAACTAACCATTTAGACCGTCTATCAGAAGTACCTGACGCTTACATCAAGTACAATGTGGACGAGGCTGAATACAATCAAATGATGGATTTAAGTAACCATCAACCTTTTGAGAGTGTGTCTGTTGATTGGCAAGATCCGATTTTATTAATTTATACCTCAGGTTCAACCGGTCGACCAAAAGGGGTCGTTCATACCCATGAAAGTTATCTAAATAACGTATTCAATCAAATCATCTCTTGGAGAATGAGTGAAGACTGGGTAACAATTGGCTCAACCCCAATGTTCCATATTTTAGGTTTTATTGATATTGCGATACCAATGTTAGTTGTAGGTGGTCAATTAGTCTTAGAACGCTACTTCAACTATGAAACCATTAACGATTGGATTCGTACCTACAAACCAAATGTACTAGTCATGATTCCAACCATGTACTACGGTATTATCGCTTCACCTGACTTTAAACCAGAAAACTTAATGAGCGTAGACTTATTAGTCGCAGGAGGGTCACCACCATTACCAGCTGTACAAAAAGTTTTCCAGCAAATGGGTAAAATTATTATTAACGCCTACGGCTTAACCGAAGCGCCTTTATTAACGTTTAATACTAGTCAACGCGCTAATGAGCGCCCAGCTACAATTGGTTCTCCTCTTTTATTTGATGAAATGATCGTTGTAGATGACGAGATGCATCCATTACCGCAAGGTGAAATTGGCGAATTGTTAGTGAAAGGTAAGAACGTAACACCTGGTTATTGGAAGTTGCCTGAAGAAAATGCTAAAGCTTTCCATGATGGCTATTTTAGAACTGGGGATTTAGCTTACTTAAATGAATATGGTGAAATGACTTTAGTCAATCGTTTGAAAGAATTGATTATTACTGGTGGAGAAAATGTCCTGCCATCTGAAGTTGAGGCCGTATTAACCCAGCATCCATTGGTTAAATCAGCTATTGTACTTGGATTTGAACATCCAAAATTTGGTGAATCTGTTTCAGCAGCGATTATGGTCAATAAAGATGTTGAAGGCGTAGACAAGTTCCAAGAAGTACTAGATCAATTCTGCTTGGAAAAACTTGCCGGTTATAAGACGCCAAAACTTTACATGGAAATTGATGAAATCCCAGTTAACTCGGTTGGTAAACCAGACCGTCTAGAACTTAGCCGTATGATGGCAGCGTACGCTAAAGAAAATTTGATAGCAAGCGCAGGTAGTTAAAATAAAGATTCTTTTAGGCACTAGGAGGCTTATTTTCCTAGTGCTTTTTTTATTTGTTTTTAAATTTACCTAATAATGATTGCTTGTAAAAATCAACTATATAAGGGGTTTTGTATCTCTTTTTTTAATAGTAGTTATTAGTTTAACTTATACCTATTGTTAATAATGCCTTTTAAGAAAGCGTTTACAATAACTATTAGTATTGCTCATAGTCCATATTAATGAGGCTTATTTTTCTTTATAGCTTATTGGTATTATTATGATTTTGTAAGCGATATCATCTTTGTTAATTTTACTAGAAAATATTCAATTCAGGCAAAACCAGCGGGGCAATTGATCTATATATAAATAATAAGGAGTGTTTACCTCATGGAAAATAGAGAAGTAGTATTAAAAGAGTTATTCCCAGAAGATATTTTAAAGATTTCAAGTGGTTTAACTGATGGAGAAATTGAAGTTTTAAAACAGTTAGTAGAGCTATTAGAAAGCAAATACCGCAGTGGCTTAAATGAAGCATGGGTAACTGAATCAGAACCAGAAGGGTTTTTTGAAGATATTGGTAAATTAAGATACTTTGACAATCCCCTTTTATTTGAGGGACGTGAAGGTAAAAAGACAACTAGTCAATTGTTCCAATTCTTCTTCGCTTTTACCCTATCACGCTTTGATGTTTCCTTGAACACCTTATTGGGTGTACATACTGGTTTAGGTTTTAATACCTTCCTGTTTGGTGGTAGTCCAGAACAAGTCCAAAAATATATCCCAAAATTAGCCAGTCACCAATTGCGTACCTGTTTCGCCTTAACTGAACCAAACCACGGTTCTGATGTAGCTTGGGGATTAGAAACAACCGCTCGACGTGAAGGGGACAAGTGGATTATAAATGGTGAAAAACGGTGGATTGGCGGAGCTTCAGTTGCTGATGTGATTCCAGTGTTTGCTCGTGATGAAGAAACTGGAAAACCAAAATGCTTTATTGTTCAAGCAGGACAGCCTGGTTTAGATATTGACGTTATTCAAAATAAAATTGCTCTAAAAATTGTGCCAAATGCCAATATTCATTTGAAAGATGTTGAAGTCGCTGAAAGTGAACGTCTTCAAAATATTAATTCGTTTAAGGATATCGCTAAAGTTTTATATTCAACTCGCGCAGGCGTGGCTAATATGGCTACTGGTGCGATGGCCGGAGCATTACAAGCTAGTTTGAAATATGTCTCTCAGCGTAAGCAATTTGGTAAAGAGATTTCTAATTATCAATTAGTTCAAGAGAAATTAGCCATGATGCAAGGGAACTTAACTGCTGCAATGGCTTTATGTTCACAAATTGCTCGCCAACAAGAAGAAGGTGACTACAACGAAGTAGTAACTTCAGTTGGTAAAATGATGAACGCTTTAAGACTTCGTGAAACAGTGGCTATGGGTCGCGGCATCTGTGGTGGTAATGGGATTGTAGTAGACAATGATATTGCTCGCTTCTTTGCCGATGCAGAAGCTGTCTACACCTATGAAGGAACGCATGAAGTGAATGCCTTAGTTATTGGTCGTGCCTTAACAGGCCAAGCAGCATTTAATTAGTAATTTAAAATGATAATAATAGGAGTCGGGGTAGACATCATCGCCATCTGCCCAAACGCTTATTATAAAGAAAGATAATTCAAAGATGGAGGGAAATAAAATGACAATTACAAAAGCGACCGTTCTTGGAGCTGGTGTCATGGGTAGTCAGATTGCCGCCTTGCTTGTAAATGCGGGGGTGAAAGTGCAACTATTAGATGTTGTAATTGATGAAAATGAATCGAATAAACTATCAAAATCTGGTTATGATCGTATTACTAACCGGAAGAAACCGATGCTATACCAAAGTCAATTTCAAGGGAACTTGACCTATGGAAACTTTGATGATGACTTAAAAGAACCTTCAGATGCTGATATTTTTATTGAAGCTGTTAAAGAAGATATCAAGATTAAACATGCGATTTGGGAAAAGATTGTTGCAGTAGCGAAACCAGATGCTATTTTAGCAACAAATACTTCCGGTATACCAATTAAAGCGATTGCTAAAGTCTTAAAAGGTGATGAGCGTGAACGATTCTTAGGTATGCATTTCTTTAATCCACCACGCTATATGAAATTGGTGGAATTAATTCCAACTGAGTTTACGTCTGAAGCGACAATTAATCAATTAAAAGACTTTACTGAGAAAAAATTAGGTAAAGGGGTAGTTGTTGCTAACGATGTACCAGCCTTTATTGCTAATAGAACAGGCACCCACTCTATGAGTGATATTATGTATCGAGCAGAACGTGACGGCTTGACAATCACGGAAGTAGATGCCTTAACAGGAAAAGCGATTGGCCGTCCACGCACTGGTACTTATGGGCTATCTGACTTAGTGGGGAATGATGTGGCTACTTTTGTAGTTGGAGGCTTGATGCAAGATCCAAGCGAACAGCCATATTTCAACCAATCTACTTTAATTGGCAAATTGGTTGAAGCAGGGGCTTTAGGTAATAAGGTTGGTCATGGTTTTTATAAAAAAGAAGGACGCCAGCATTTAGTGGTAGATCCTGAAACCCTAGAATACATACCTGCTGAGAAGCCGAATTTACCTATTCTAGCTGAATTTTCAAGCAATTTGAAAAAGAATATGGACGTCATCTTTAATGCCACAGATACCGCTGGTAAGTTCCTTTGGGAAACTTTAGCGAGTACTTTCTATTATGCAGCCAATAATATCCCTAAAGCAGCAGTGGATTATAAAGATATTGACCGGGCAATGGTTTGGGGCTTTAATTGGAAAGTCGGACCCTTCCAACTTTGGGATTTAATGGGCTTTGAACGGGTAAAAGATCGAATTGAAAAAGAGATAGGACCTTTACCAGAATGGGTAGCAAATCGAAGTGAGCCATTTTACAAAGAAGGGGAGATTCTTGAGAATCTAACACCAATCAGTGAAAAAGTCGATGCAATTATTTGGGAAACAGAGGCATCAACCTTAAGTGTGATCAATGATAATCAGTTATTATTTAATTTCCACACACCAAATAATACGATTACAGGCGAGTTATCAGCTGAATTGATTAAAGCTGTGGATGAATTAGAGTTTGGTGACTATGTGGGGATGGTGATTTATTCAAATGGGCCGCATTTCAGTCCTGGTGCGAATTTGAATATGATGAAAGAAGCCATTGAGTCTGACGGGGTTGATGCGTTAATTGGCCAAACAATCAGTGAACTACATGAAGCGGTTAACCGGGTTCGCTACACAGAAAAACCAATTGTAACAGCCGTTCGGGGTCGTGCACTCGGTGGCGGGGCGGAATTGGTTTTAGCATCACCTTATATTGTGGCTGCGGCGGAATCTTATATCGGCTTAGTTGAAGTGGGTGTTGGTTTAGTCCCAGGTAGCGGTGGTTTAGCGGAATTAACGGAACGTGTAATGAATATGCCAATCCAAAAAGATGCAAAAATGCGTATTCTAGGAGATGTCATTACGCGTGTAGCTTCTGGTGATGTATCGATGTCAGCTTATGAAGCCAGAGATAAATACTATCTAAGACAGTCTGATGATATTGTAGCAGCTAGTGATAGCGTAGTGGAGATTGCCTTTGACAAGTTAACTTACTTATCTAAGACGAACTTTATTCCGCGGACTAAGGTGAACTTCCCAATTCTAGGTACTAGCTTCAAAGCGGTTGTGGAAGGTCAATTAGATGCCATGCGACTAGGTCATTTTATT
>NZ_JBOEQF010000053.1:0-13361 GCF_050689315.1 Aerococcus sp. L_32 | reverse complement strand
ATAAATGACGAATCCTGTTCCAAATAACCATGCTACCATATAAAGGGTAAGAATAGCCATGTATACTTGATTCATTTTACTATAAACACCATCTTTGGTTAAGGGTTGTTTAGCTACTTGGTTAATCTTACGGACTAATTTCCGGCCAAATCGTGACATCATCGTCACCTTGCCCGTATTGTTAAAAACTAAGTCATTTAAAGACACCACATCACGACTGGTTTGAGTATTTTCTTGAAGCCTCGTTAATAATAATTGACCTGCTGGATTATTGACTTCCTGTTTCAATGTTGATACTTGAATATCCGTTAATTGGCCACGTTTATTCACTTCAAAGTGAGCAGCCAATACCTTAGCTTCAATTAATTCTAACACTAACAAGACAATTTTTTGACTGTCTGAATAGTTTTTCCCTATTAACCGAGCAACCGTTTGTGGACCATAAGCATTAGGTTGGCTAGCGACAAAGCCTTTTTTCGTTGGTACAGCAATCACAATTTGACGTTTTTTCACATATAAATAGATTGTATACGCTAAAATAAGCACAAATAAACTAGCTGTAACTGCCCAAATTTGTATATTTTGACGTTTTTGTAAACTGGTCACCGCTGCTTGACTCGCCTGCATCGCCTCAATAGTAGATTGCCCTTCTGAATCAGCACCTACTTTTTGGTTATCAGCTAGTATTGAAACAGGCATGTACATTTGGATAGCTACTGTTTCATCAGCTTTCAAATCATCAACCGTTAAGGTAAATGACTTTCTATCGTTCGCCCATTGCAAATTTGTTTTTCCAGGTCCTGAAATAATGATATCGCTTTGATCTTCAGGTACAGCTTGCGGGAAATTCACCGTCATGGTTGCCTGATCAGCATCATAAGGTAGGGCTAAGAAGCTACTTTTTAAGATTGTCGACTCTGAATAATTTGTCCACGCATCATTAATCTCAGTTGCAACTCTTGTCACATGCGGTGCATCGGTTACAGTATTGAAAATTTTGATATCTACTGCTTGATTTTCTTTATTTGAAACAGTATAGGTTCCCACTTCGTTAGAATCACTTTCAACAAAGGTGAAGTATGAATCAGCACTCACACTTTTCATATCAACAGATAGACTTGCTAGCTTACTCATATCTGTAAGCGCAATTCGGTGGTTAAACTCCTCAACCGTCCCCTTCACATTAAATCCAATTGTTTCTTCTTGTTGCATGATTCCGTCTGCTTGAACATTTATTGTTGACGAATAATCACTCACTGTTGCATCAGCTTGTACATCATTCTCATGCCCTGATAAAATAAATATTGCAATTAAACTACATATAATGACAGCTAAATGTTGCCGATGATTACTGGTTTTTTCTTGATAATTTTGAAACATCAATCGTCCTCTTTCCAATTACTGGGTCATAATTGCCCCATTGATACCATCTACAAATACGCGCTGAGTGGTGCCTTCATTTGTTAGAATCAATAAAGTCCACACCGGATGGTAGAGGGTTATTTCATCAAGCGCTAAGGTTTCGCGGTAAGCCAAGAATGAACGCAAAATAATAGACTCATCTGGAATACTGTTGTTTAAATAGGCATTTTCTAAGGCTTGTTGTTCACTAATTACAGTACGTTCCTCACCTTGAGTCGCAGTTTCTCCAGTAATCGTTTGATCATAGGCATAAACAGCATAATCATCATTCACTTGAAAAATAATTTCTCCATTACCATCTGCAACCACTGCGCCTGAAGCAGTTTCTTGCATATAAGTAACCTTACCAGCTGACTTATCATAACTTATAAAGCGGTATTGGCTGCCTTGGTATACTTCGCTATTAATAAACTGATTTAAACTTGATAAGGCACTATCTGAAAGCTCACCTGATGGTGTCTCAGCAGTCACGCCTTCTAATTGAATAGGTGTATTAATTTGTGCCAGAATTTGGTTGGCATTTACTTCAACACTTTGTGTATCTTCAGTTAGTTCAGAAACAGTTTCTTCATTTAAAGTCGTATTCAATGCCCGTAAAAAGGGTATTCGTAAAATTTCGTCTGAAATTTCATCGTATTGAATATTATTTGCTTTGAATTCTGTCACAATATCCATCGACTGATTTTCAATTGCTTGACTTGGCGTACCAACATATTTATTGATAAATATATTAATAAGAAATACATCTAGAATGAGGAAGGCTAGAATAAAAATAATCTCTACTTTTTTAAAGTTCATTTCTAGTTCCCCTCCCCATCACCATTACTATCAGATAGTGGTGGATTTAAAACTTGTGAATATTCAGTTTCCACCACTTCTGAAGAAAATGATTCCGAAATGCTTTCATCTAGTTGAGTTTTTACTTCTTCACTCACTTGTTGTCCAAGGTTTTCAAAGTAAACAGATAAGTCTACAGGCTCACCAGACTCTGTATAACTAGTTTTTAGAGAAGGATACTGGTCCATATCAATCAAGTCTTCCAGCATAAACCACTTATTACCAATTTGCACGTGCCATGATGGGACTAATTCAACTAAACGACTTGTTTCAGGATTTTGTACCCAACGGTAACCTAGTATTAATTCAGAAATATCTTCATTCGGATAACCCGCATTATTCAACAAATCTAAGGCATTCACACCACTCATAACAGTAAATGATTCAGACAAGTCCGTTACTTGCGTTTGAATAGTTAATGCTGACATGTAGATATTTTGAATCGTATTACCTGCCATAACAAATTGTGTTTTTGACACGTAATTATTACCAAACACAGGAAGTGAATTGATGTACTTACGGTAGGTCACCATTTCATTCTCTTCACCTCTAGCCTCAGCATATAGCCACGAAGTTTGATCAGCTAGAATATCTGCCATAGCTGCAGAAGTTACTTCAATCTGTTGGTTTAGAGTTGTTTCCTCAACTTCAGCATTTTCTTGTAGTAAGACTACCTCGAAAGTTTCCATATTAATCGTTAATTGACGTCCTTCTGTATAGTAACGAGAAATATTATTCATTGAATAATCATGAATATCTTCAGGCGTTTCGAAAAAGTGATTCAAGAAATAAGTTGTCGGTTGTCGCTCTTGTAAATAGGTTAACCTGTCGATTTCTTCCGCTTCTTTTGTCACATATGACAAGCCGTTTGCTAACGTTACGGGTTCTACTGGAGACATTTGATCATCATAAGTAGCTAAATAATTATCGACACGTGCCATCACATCATCGATACTATCTGATATCGTTAATGAATAAGCAGTATTCGTCACTTCATTCATCAAATAAACTTCATTAGTATCCATGATATATACATAAGAGGTAACCGTCATTTCTTGGACTTCTTGTGGCAACCTAGTGACATCCGCAATTAATAAATTAATTGGGGTCTCATTGATTAATTTATCTTCAACATATGCTTGAGTTTGCACATAATTTCGAATGTTATAAGCAGAATCTTCTTCAACATTATTTTCATAATCAAAGCCCGCAGCCACATGTTTCAATTCTTTGATTGCAGACATATTATTAATGCCTACATACTCGCCAGCCCCATTATGTAATATAAGGGTTTGAGAAGCAGTAATTTCAACTTCCTCAGTCGAATTTCCGTCTGTTGTTTCATTAGAAATCGCCATATTATTCAATTCAGTAGTAGTTTCTGCATTATTTTCTTGATCAGTCTGACTAAACAAGGCATTTAAGGCACTAGGCCCATAGAGGTTGCTGACTGAAGCAGCAACCGATACAAGCGCTAGTAGGACAAGTATCGCATGAAGGATCCAATTCCATTTATTCTTCTTCATCGGCCCATTCATCCTCCCCTGCCCAATCATCACTATCAAACTCCTCAAATGGAAGTGAGATAAAGAATGTGGTTCCTTTGTTTTCAATCGAATTTACCCAAATTGTCCCATTATGCAATTCAATTTCTTCTTTTGCGATGGATAATCCTAAACCACTACCACCCTGGGCACGTGACCGCGCCTTATCTACCCGGTAGAAACGATCAAATAAATGTGGAATAGATTCTTGAGGAATACCCAAACCTTGGTCTTGAATACTTAAGACCAGTTGGTTATGAGTAGACATTAAACGGACATAGATTGTCCCACCATCTGGCGAGTATTTAATGGCGTTATTCATAATATTATCGATAACCTGAATTAACTTATCTTGGTCAATTTCTACCCAGACCTCTTCTTCCATTAATTCACGTTTAATAATATAATTCTTACCTTCATAATCTTCAGATTGAAGCATCATATCAAATCGGTCTAAGATATGGTTTACCAAGTCTTTGAAAATAATCAACTCTCGATTAATCACCTGTTGCTTAGCGTCCATTCTAGAAAGATGTAGTAAGTCTGAAATCATCCGAATCATACGGTCAGTTTCAGTTTGAATAACGTTCAAGAATTCAACCGCTACTTTTTCATCTTTAATGGCCCCGTCAACCAATGCTTCACTGTATGAACGCACACTCGTTAGTGGTGTACGCAACTCGTGTGAAATATTTGAAACGAATTGCTTGCGGTCACGTTCAATCTTCTCATGTTCCGTAATATCCGTTAATACCCAAACCAAACCGGAAATAAAACCAGATTCTCGTTGAATAACTGAATACTCAGCGCGAATAATTGTTTCCCCTTCATCATTCGCATAATTTAGTAGGATGGATTCATGTTGGTCAAATAATTCTCTAAATGAAAAACGGTCAGAAAGGTCTAGGGCTTCAATAATAGATTCTCCAATAACCTCTTCCTGCGTCTTGTTTAAAATATTCAATGACCGGTCATTAATAATGGTAATTTTTCCGCGTCGATCGGTGGCAATAACCCCATCCGTCATATGACGTAGGACTGAATCCAATCGTTGCCGCTCTGCTTCAGTTAGGTCTTGTGCGTCTCCAACACGAACAGATAGGTAGTTGATAGATTCTGCCAACTGCCCAATCTCATCTTCTGAATTGATATCCAAAGTAGTTGAATAGTTTCCTTCAGCAATTTGCTTGGTTTGATCGCGCATTTTTTGTAGTGGATTGATGATCTGACTAGAGATTAACACCGCTAATCCTGTCGTAAATACAAGTGAAATACCTGATGCAATCAAGAATAGAGACATAATATTTTGAATCTGACTATAGATAGTCTCTAGATTTGCAGTCACATTTAAAATACCAATCATGGCGCCTGAAGATGCTGTAGAAAAAATTGGTGTCACAAATTTTTTGATGCGGATTTCTTGATTGGAATCATATCCTGACGTTTCACTACGAATACCTGTATATAACGTTTCTTCTATATCTTCATCCACCGTTCTTTGCCCAATATAGGCTTGCGAAGTGGGGTTTGAAGTAGCTAATAAGAAACCATTGCTATCGAATAATTGAATTTCTAATACACTATCATTATTAAAGCGACGCAAAATTGAATTCACCTGCGTCTCTTTTTCATCCTCATTCAAATCTTCATCTTCCATCACCGATTGAATATTATCAACGATAAACGTCGTTTGACTCGTTATTTGGTCATCAAAGGATGTTAACATTTCCGTTTCTAGCGAACGAATAAAATACGCTCCGACAATTTGGAGCGAAATTAGTAGCGTTAATATAAAAATAACGGGTATTTTAAAATGAATAGATTTGAAAAAAGGAATCCCAGATTTCTTCCTTGTTTTTGGCATGACTGACCTCTATTCTTGAGTTGGAATTTTAAGGAAATAACCAACGCCCCGTCTGGTAATTAAAATCTTAGGATGACTTGGATTTTCTTCGATTTTTTCGCGTAAACGTCTAACAGTCACATCCACTGTACGAACGTCACCAAAATAATCATAACCCCAAACTGTTTGAAGCAAATGCTCCCTGGTCATTACTTGGTTAATGTGTTGTGAAAGATAATGTAGCAACTCGAACTCACGATGTGTTAACTCCACATCTTCCCCATTTTTAGACGCAATGTATTCGTCTTCATGAATTAACAAATCGCCAATTTCAATAATATTATCTTTCTCAGCTGCCTCATCAGTCGCTACTGGTTCAGCAACTACCGCTGTACGGCGAATATTCGCTTTTACACGAGCTGTTAATTCACGGTTAGAAAATGGTTTAGTAACGTAGTCATCTGCCCCTAACTCTAGTCCTAATACCTTATCAATTTCGCTATCTTTAGCAGTTAACATAATAATAGGTACTTGACTATCTTTACGAATTTGACGACACACTTCTAAACCGTCAATTTTCGGTAACATTAAATCCAATACTACTAAGTCAGGTTGGAATGATTCAAATTTTTCTAAAGCTTGTTCGCCGTCATAGGCGGTATCAATTTCATATCCTTCATTTTTTAGATTGAAGGATATAATATCTGAGATTGGTTTCTCATCGTCAACGATTAATATTTTTTTCATTAATTTGCTCTCCTTGATTGTGAACATCTGATCTTGGAAAAATAGCTAGAACTTATCACCTTATTTTAACACCTTTAGGTGAAATTGCCAATAATGCCTATTAAAGGGCTTTCACCCCTTTTAGTATCGCGCTGGATTTTAAAAAAATTCTACTAAAAAAAGGCCGAGGGGGGTAATCATCTCGACCTTTAGTATTTATTATTTAAATGATTGCTTAGTTATAAGCAGCCATACTTACAGCAAATGATGGTGCCCAGTATGGATTAATTGATTCTGAGTGAACTGTTTCACCAGGACGTTGTGAATGGATGTATTGTCCATTACCTAATGAAATTGCCACGTGGTATGGAGAACCATAAGAACCCCAGAAAATTAAGTCGCCTGGTTGCGCAGATGAAACTGCAATTTTTGGACCAGCATATTGTTGTTCACCAGTATAGCTACCTACGTTAACACCGTAAGTTTGTTTGTAAACATAGTTCACGAAACCTGAACAGTCGAAACCTGAAGGAGATTTACCACCCCATACATAAGGTACACCAACTTGTGCATAAGCATTGTTTAATAAAGCTGTTACATTACCTGATTGTGTTTGGGCTGCTGCTTGGGCTTCTGCCTCTGCTTGAGCTGCTGCTTCTGCTTCCGCTGCTGCTTGAGCTTCCGCCGCTGCTTGAGCTGCTGCTTCTACCGCTGCTTGTGCTTGAGCTGCTGCCTCTGCTTGAGCTGCTGCCTCTGCTTCGGCTGCTGCTTGTGCATCCGCTGCTGCTTGTGCTTCTGCTTCCGCTTGAGCTGCTGCTTCTGCGTCCGCTTGCTCTTGAGCCTCTACTTCAGCTGCCGCTTGTGCGTCTGCTGCTGCTTGCGCTTCTTCTTCTGCTGCTAAAGCTTCTTCTGCTGCTGCTAAAGCTTCTTCTGCTGCAACTTGTGCTTCGATTTCTGCGTCAGCAGTTTCAGTTTCTTCTACTGAATTTGCAACTGGTGCAAATTCAGCTTCTTCTGTAGCTACTGTTGATTCAACAGATGCTACTTCAACAACCGTTTCAGTTTCTTCTACTACTGGTGCTTCTTCAACAGCAGGTGCTGCAGCTAAGCCAGGAATAGCCAACGATTGACCAACTAAGATCAAGTCAGATGATAAGTTGTTTTGTACACGTAATTCAGACGCTGAAACGCCAAATTGACCTGCAATTTTATTGATAGAGTCACCAGCAACTACAGTGTAGTTGCCATTTACATCTGCTACATAGTTGTTAACAGTTTCTTCTACTTCCGTTTCAACTGTTTCTTCAGCTACAGGAGCTATTTGTTCTACTGTTGTTTCTTGAGCTACTTCACCTTTAACTTTTAATTGTTGACCAACTAAAATTAAATCACCTGAAATACCATTTAAATCACGTAAGTTTTGTGCTGTTGTGTCAAAATCTGCAGCGATTTTGTTTAAGGTATCACCTGCAACAACTGTGTATACGTTAGAAGCATCTGCAACACGTTTTGTGCTTGCTGCTACTGGTGCATCAACAGTTGGAATATTTAAAGAGTGACCTGCAATAATTAAATCTTGGTTATCGATTGTGTTCACTTCTATTAAGTCTGCAATTGATAAGTCAAATTTGCGTGAAATAGCAGATAAAGTATCACCTGATTCGATTGTATATACTTCGTCTGCTGAAACATTAGTGGTTGCAAAGGCTGCTAAAGCCGCTGACGTCGCTAACGATGTCCCTACCATTCTTTTTACTGAAAACTTCATTAAATTTCTACCCCCTGAAATTACTGATTACAATAGCTATTATATACAAGCGAGCCGCAATTTTCCGTAACAATCAGGTTACAAATTATTTACTCTTTCTTACACTTTTCCTTATATTTAGGTAATACTTTTAGATTAATTTTGTCTTTTTTAGACTAGAATTATTTTAAAATATTAATAATCTATTAAGAAGGTTAATAAATCAACCTTTTAAAAAAGTCTTAAATCCAAATTATTCGTTTGTATTTAAAATAAAAAAGCTATATTTTCGTAACATTAATGTAACATTACTTAAAAATAGCGTAAAAAAACCTCTTTAAACAAGTGCTTTTAAAGTTACACCACCGTTCAAAGAGGTCTTTTTTATAAATTTATCACTAATATAAACCAAATATTAACATGATAGCACCCGGTAAATTATTCAAGAAGTGAATTAGGATGGCGTCATTAATATTTTTCTTCCGCCAATAAGCCATGAAGCAAGCTGCTCCTATTCCTGCATAAATAATAAATGAAATGATATTACCTGACAGATGCATACTTGAGAAGAATATTGATGACAATATAATTGCTACCGTAAAATTCTTATCTTTAAACATGCCTTTACTGATCATGGCGCGGAAGATAATTTCTTCCATTACTGGCGCCATCGTAATAACAGTTAATCCAAGATTCAAGGCTAACAGTATGTTGGTATTCCCTGCAAGTAATCCAAAGATTGCCTCATCATTTACAGTAGTTTCTTCACCGTAAATCCCTGACATTAAATAAGACATTGCTAGTTTAAACACTAAAACTGCTGCAAATATCCCTAAGTCCTTAAGCACATCATCCCAAGTTAAACTTATAACATTTTCAGGATGTTTCTTTTGATAACGACGGTAGAACCAATAGCTCACTGCAAACATATAGATAATGCTGACAATTCCTAGGATTGTTATCCAAGTATTGTCTAAAAGGCTACCATACATCACATATAGTTGAGGAAGCGAGACAATTAGCGTGTAAACTAATGTCCACAAAATAACCTTAGCCCCGCCCACTATCCAGCCAATCCATTTTTGTCTAGTTGGATTCTGGTAGTAAGCTTCAGTATTTCTATTCTTCCTTTTCCCCATATAATTCCCCTAACTTTATTGACTAATTACAATTTCCTTCTATATAAAAGGTTAATTTATATTAATTTGCTGAAAATTCAAATGTACCATTAGTATGTGCTTTTAGATTCATATAGAAACCACTGCCTTCATATACTTGAAGTGCAACCACTGATTTACGGTCTTCTTCATCAGGATAGACATCTTTTACGTAAGGATTATCTTTTAAAATGTCTTCTAAATATGATTGGTCAACTTCACGCACTTTACCTTCAACCGTAATAGCTTGAATGCCATTTTCATCATTGGACATACCTGAAATAGACACATTTTCGTTATCTTTTAATTGCGTATAGAATTCATTACCTGGCTTTGTCATAAAGAAAATACCATTTTCATTTGCAACACCAATATTAGCAAATCTCGTATGTGGCTTCCCATCGCTATCTACCGTAGCAAAAACTGCTGCGCCAATATTTTCTAATATCTTCATGTAATCTTGTAATTCCATTTTTCAACATCTCCTTTATTGTGCTTCTTTCCTCTATTGTATCGCAAATTCTAGAAATCCTTTAGTAGAATCTAAATCAAAAATACATAAAAACAACTGGAAAATGACAGATACTCTTTTCCAGTTGTGATAAGTTAAATTTTATTGAATTGTGTGCGTTAAAGTGAACGGTGTATTGTCACTTGCATTTCCTACATAGAACTTGTAATCACCAGGTTCAATGATAAAGTCGTGGGCATTGTTATCCCACACACCTAGTGGATGGTTAGTAGCGAATGGGTCAATGGTGATTGTGACATCAGTTGTTTCCCCAGCAGCTAGGTGTACTTTCTTGAAGCCTACTAAGCGCATCGGCGGTTGTCCGTCAACTGGAATGCCAACATAAACTTGTACGACTTCTGCACCATCACGGTCGCCAGTATTTGTTACAGTAACTTGAATATTAATTGGAGCGTGGCCATCTGACACTAAGTTATCTAGTCTAGCTTCTTCAATTGCAAAACTTGTATAAGATAAACCATGGCCAAAAGCAAATCCTGCCTTAATATCTTGACCTTGGTACCAGCGGTAACCCATTTCCAATCCTTCTGAGTAACGAATTGTTGGGAAACCCTCCCCTTCATCGATACCTGGATGACGTTCAGCATGTCCGTAAAAAATAGTTTCTTCATCGCGAGCTGGATAGCTTGTTGGGACTTTACCAGATGGATTTACATTACCAAATACTAAATCAGCAACAACATGTCCATCTTCAACCCCTTGATTCCATACTTCTAATACTGCCGAAGCTTTATGAATCCAAGGTAATACGACTGGACTTGAATCTTTTAATACAACAACCGTTTGCTCATTTAACCCAAGTAATGCATCTACCATTGTATCTTGGTCTTTTGGTTGGTGAGCTTTCTGCATATCCATTCCCTCTGTTGCGACTAATCCGGCCATAATGACTACTGCATCAGCATCCTTTACAGCTTCTTTCGCCTCTGCTAAGTTACTTAAATCATCCGCAACAATGAAAGCATTTACTTTTGTGTGACTGTCTAAACCGGCTAAAACATCTTCCATTCCCTGTTTAGGCGCAACTGTATATAATGGGTCCACTTTAGAAGAACCACCGCCACCTTGAGTGGCAAACTCAGCAAATTTTGATTGACCAACAATTAAGATGTTGTCGTGTGTTTTAGGATCTAGTGGTAAAATATTTTTATCATTTTTCAATAAGACAGCTGACTGTTCTCCAATGCGACGTGCACGTTGGCCGTTAGTCTCAGCATCAATTTCACCCGGATTATATTCACTTTCAAAGACATTAAATTTGAACATTTGCGTGAAGCGACGGATTAATGCTCGGTCGATTGTCTTCTCTTCAAGAGATTGGTCGGCTAAGGCAGCTTTAATATTCGTTTCATTTAACCACTTAGCATCAGGCATTTCATGGTCTAAACCTGCATTTAATGAAGCAGCAGCTGAACGTGCTGACCAGAAGTCCGTTTGAACATATCCTTCAAAGCCCCACTCGTTACGTAAAATATCATTTAATAAGTAACGATTTTCAGTGGCATAAGTACCGCGTAATCGATTATATGCCGACATAATAGAGGCTACTTCACCATCTTTTACTAACATCTCAAATGGTAGTAAGTATAATTCACGCAGAACATTTTCATCGATTTCCACAGAATAGCGGAAGCGTTCATCTTCTTGGTCATTTACTGCAAAGTGTTTACCCATAGCAATTACATCATGACTTTGAATCGCTTTAGTGATTTCAACACCCATCACACCTGATAGGAATGGATCTTCTGAAAAGTATTCAAAGTTACGACCTGAAATGGGTAGACGGTGTAAACACACGGCTGGACCCTCTAATACATGTTGGCCTAATGTTTTAGTTTCTTCACCAATAATATCACCGTAAGCATAGGCTAATTCTGGATCAAATGTTGCTGCAACACCGATTGTCATTGGTAAGGCTGTTGCTTTGGGGCTTGGTGTACCGTCTCCCATACCAACACCAACTGGTCCATTTGTAATCCGGTAACGTGGTATACCCAATTCTTCATTGGCTTTAACGTGACGTTCTACACGGATTTGACTAGCTAGCCTTGCCATTTCTTCTTCATCTGTAATTTCACTCATAGAGCCATAGATATCAATAGTTTCCATTGCACCATGTAATTGTTGGATTTTTTGATCAATATTCATATGTGCTACTAACAATTCTGCCCGTTTCTTTGCTTCTAAACTTGTATCTAGCCAAGGCATGTCTTTTGTATTCGTTTCCATAAATATCCCCCATTTTTTAACTTTTTGTTTCAGAACTTCTATAGTTCCTGAAACCCTTATCATCTTTCTCTATCATACAATAACTTTATACTTTTGACTAGTTTACTCAATTAAAAAGAGCAACATTTGCAAACTTCTTTGCATATAAAAGCAAGCTTAGTCTACTAACGTTAGCTAATTCTAAATATTTGCATTCTCCTAGACCTGTCGCTATGCTAACAGGTGAACAAAATATGAAACAATTGATTGTGAGGTAGAACAATTGAAAACAACCATTAGAAGACGACATATCGGTGAGATACCTTTACTTGAAGTTGTCCCTGTACAAGACCGCAATGCCCCTCTACCATTGATTGTCTATTACCATGGTTGGCAGTCAAATAAAGAATTAAACTTAACTCAAGGACGTAAACTAGCACAAGTCGGTTTTCGTGTGATATTACCAGATGCCATGAACCATGGTAGACGTAAGCAACCAGTATCCGCTATTCCGTCTTTAACCTTTTGGCAAAGTATCCAAAGTAACTTATTTGAATTTGGGGCTATTATCCAACACTTCAAAAGACTGAACTTAATTCTAGATGACCGGATTGGGGTTGGCGGGACTTCTATGGGCGGGTTTACGTCGTCTGCTCTACTGACCCACCATCCAGAAATTAAAGTAGCGTCTTGTATGATGGGGTCACCTACCCCTATCCAATACCGAGAACGACTGCTTGAACATGCCAGCAGAACATTTAACCGGTTTGTGCCAGATGATTTAAGAGATTTGACGGCTTGGGTTGACCGGTATGATTTGTCCACCCAAGTTGACAGCTTAGCGGGTAGACCCTTCTTGATTTGGCACGGCGAACGTGATTGGCGGGTTCCTTATGACCAGACTGCGGGGTTCGTAAAAGACAACAACCACTTGGACAATATCATTTTTGTACACGAGGATGAAGATCATTTAGTTAAGACAGAAACCATGGATATGATGACCACTTTCTTCTTAGACCATCTATAGGATTACCAACATCACGAAAAAAGGACAACCTTTCCTAGCTGACGTTAGCTAAGAGGGTTGCCCTTTTTCAATTATTATAGATTTAATTATTCAGCTTTTAAAGCTGCTTTAGTGATGTAGTTGTATGGTTGGTTGAAGTGAGGTAAGAAGAACAAGTCTAATAATGCTAATTTGTCGACTGTTAATTGTTCTTGTACCGCTAATGAGAACATGTGGATACCCATTGATATATCAACGCGTGATACCATTTGTGCACCTACGATACGACGAGATTCTTCTTCGTATACGATACGTAATTTAACTTCGCCATTTTCTTCC
>NZ_JBOEQF010000052.1:0-13636 GCF_050689315.1 Aerococcus sp. L_32 | reverse complement strand
ACGGATTGCACTTGAAGCTAAAGGCAACCAAGAACGATTCTTTAGCATATTAGATGAACGGCTAGATATTATGGCGGATGCGCTTTTATTCCGTATCAACCGGGTAAAGGAAGCTAAGCCAGAAAATGCACCGATATTATATATGCACGGTGCCTTTGGTAAAAGGTTAAATGAGGATGAGCCAGTCGACCTATTATTTAATCAGAAACGGTCTACTATATCAATGGGATATATCGGTTTATATGAGATCGGTACAGCTTTTTATGGCCCTAATTGGGAGTCAAATCCTGACGCAAAGGACTTTACCCTGTCTGTTTTGAAAACGATGAAGCAAAAAGCTGATCATCTAGGAAATACCTACGGCTACCACTTTAGTATCTATTCAACGCCAGCGGAAAGTCTGACAGACCGTTTTTGTGAATTAGACCTTGAAAAATTTGGATCAATACCAGATATTACGGATAAAGAATACTATACAAACTCATTTCACTATGACGTCCGCAAATCACCTACACCTTTTGAAAAACTTGAATTTGAAAAAGACTATCCAAAATATGCAAGTGGTGGTTTCATTCACTACTGTGAGTACCCAAATATGAGACAAAATCCTAAAGCGCTTGAAGCTGTATGGGACTTCGCCTATGACCGGGTAGGCTATCTAGGGACTAACACCCCAATTGACCACTGCTATGAATGTGGTTTTGATGGTGATTTTGAACCAACTGACCGCGGCTTTAAATGCCCACAATGTGGTAATAATAACCCTAAAACCTGCGATGTCGTTAAACGGACTTGTGGTTACCTCGGTAATCCACAGCAACGACCAATGGTACACGGACGACATAAAGAAATTTCATCTCGGACAAAACATCTCTCTCAAAGTCGCGTAAATACCTCATTTGAAGCGGACGGCGAAGATGCCATTGTCTACAATGAACCAGTATGGGGTGATCAGATTGACAAGCAATCATAAGGGTGAAAATGCCAAACAGACGGAAAAATCCTTAATTCCTAAAAAATATACCGAACGGTCTATGGTGGAAGACAAGCAAGAGGCGCGACCTGAAGACTTTCTTAGTGAAGAAGATATTAAACGGGCCGAATTAATTCAGAAGAGATTAGCTAGAAGAGCCCAGCGCGCACCCAAATCCCCCAACAACCCAGAACCTAAAGAATGGTTAGCAAAAGATTGGTCTAGAGGAAAAATCGCTGACTACAAAGCTTATAACTTTGTGGATGGCGAAGGTGTTCGTTGTTCCATTTACGTCAGTGGTTGCCTCTTTGCTTGTCCAGGCTGCTACAACCGGGTTGTCCAGAATTTCAACTACGGAATTGATTACACTGAAGCACTACAAAATAAAATTTTGGAAGATATTGGGGCTAGTTACTGCCAAGGTTTGACCTTATTAGGTGGGGAACCTATGCTAAACACTAATGTCTTACTACCGCTATGCCAAGCTTTACGTGACCGCTATGGGCACAATAAAGATATTTGGTGCTGGTCAGGTTATACCTTTGAAGAGTTACTAGTCGATTCAGAAGATAAACTTGCCCTCTTAGACTTAATCGACGTGTTGGTTGATGGTCGTTTCCTACAAGATCAAATGGATCTAACTTTACAGTTTAGAGGAAGTAGCAACCAGCGAATTATTGATGTCCCAGCGAGTCTTCAAAAGAATGAGCTTGTACTTTGGACAAATGCTGATGGCTTGCCATATAAGTAATTATTTTATCGGTTTACAAATATCAAATGACCTTTTATTCTGAGATAAGTATAGATTGAATTTTTAGCTAAACCATTTCATTTAAAGGTCTACGATTTTTAAAAAAGTTAGGAGCTACACAATGACAATGATAACCGTTGGTGGGATGATCGGCCTAGGTAAAACCACCGTTACAAACTTAATCAGAGATGAATTAGACTTTAAACCCTTCTACGAATCTGTTGAAGATAACATTATGTTGCCTTATTTTTATAAAGCTAGTCCAGAAGAGCAACTATTGAAGCGGTATCCATTTTTAACACAATTGGATTTTTTGAATTCAAGATTTAAAACGATCAAACAAGCTTCTAAAGAAGATAAGTCCGTTTTAGACCGATCTATTTTTGAAGATTGGTACTTTGCCAGAGTGAATACAGACATTGGCCGTATTAGCGAAGAAGAATTTTCAATTTATGAAAACTTATCCCGTAATATGATGGAAGAATTAGCTGAAATCCCGCGCAAGCACCCTGATTTAATGCTATATCTACATGGGTCTTTTGAAACTGTTATGACCCGCATAGAAAATCGTGGGCGTGACTTTGAACAAGGTGAAGAACTCACCAACTATTACCACCGCTTATGGTCTGGTTATGATGATTGGGTGAAAAATCACTATAATCAATCTAAAGTGATGTTCATTGATATGGAAAAATACGACTTGGTCAAGTATCCCCACCATCAAAATGTCTTAATTCAAGATATTAAAGACTTTATGATCACAAATGATATTGTGACTGCCGACACATTTAAATAGAATACTGTTTGTTTAAGGAGATGGGCAAATGGAAATGGTAATACGACTTAAAAAAATTCAAGAATTTGCAAGAGAACGCATGGCTTTTGACCCCACTGGTCATGATTACTGGCATGTGGACCGAGTTGCTAAACTCGCTAAAGCCCTGTATATAGCAGATTATGGTGAAAGTAATACTGAGGCTTTGATTATCATTGAAGCCGCTGCATATTTACACGATACAATTGATGACAAGCTAGTTTCAGATATTATTTTTAGCCAAATGGAAGTTGAACAACTTTTAGATGCGTTACATCTTTCGCCAGCTAGTCGAGAAAATATTCTTTTTACCATTCAACATATGTCCTACTCAAAAAACTTAACTACCCAGTATGAGTTGTCGGTGGAAGGACAGTACGTTCAGGATGCAGACCGAATTGATGCTCTTGGTGCAATGGGGATTGCCCGCACATTTGCTTACGGCGGTCACGCTAATAATGAAATTTATAATCCAACAATCCCTGTGATTGATGTGAAAAATAAGGATGATTACCGCAACCATCCTTCAACTGCAATTAACCATTTTCATGAAAAACTACTTAAACTAGAACATTCTATGAATACAGAAGCTGGCAAAGAGATTGCGCATGAGCGGACACTTTTTATGCGACAATTTCTTGACCAATTTATGGCTGAGTGGCAAGGAAATATTTAAACAATTCGTATTATTTATTGTAGAATATAATTAGCAAGTCATTTTGAATTTAAGAAAGAGGTTATATCATTGGATAAACGTAAAGATACTTCAGCAAGCACTAAGCTATATCTAGCAACACCTTTTTTCAATCCTGACCAAGTTCGCCGTGTAGAAGAAGCGACAAAAGCCTTAAACGCGAACCCAACTGTTGGTGTTGTTCATTTCCCATTTGATCATCAATACAAAGACACATCTTTTGACCGTGATCCAGAAGGTATTTTTGGTTCATTCGAATGGCAAGTAGCGACTTACCAAAACGACCTATCTGCTATGAATACTGCAGACGCTGGTGTTTTCTTATATGACGTTGAAAACGTTGATGACGGTACAGCCTTTGAGTTAGGTTTCATGCGTGCTATGCACAAACCAGCTATCGTTGTCTTATTAAGCGAAAATGGTTTAGAAAATAAAGAATTAAACTTAATGATTGCGCGTGGAGGTACTTACTTCATGACTGATATCAATGAATTAGCAACTTATGACTTCAATCACTTCCCAACAAACCCACTTCCAGACATGGATGTTATCTAAAAAATAACAAGCATCAGGTTAGCCTGGTGCTTTTTGTATACCAAAAAAGGCATGAAAGGCATTTTACCACCCTTTCATGCTTTTAATATTCTCATTAAAGATCAAACAATCTATTCGTTTTTTATCAGGTTAATCACTTTTGGTGGTTCTGTTTTTATTTTAAACTTTAACAATCCAGCCTTCAGGTGCTTCAACGTCACCATTTTGGATACCCACTAATTGATCATACAATTTTTTAGTGATTGGGCCTACTTCAGTTTCTGAATAGAATACATGTTTATGGTCGTTATGGGTAATAAATGATACTGGTGAAATAACAGCCGCTGTACCACATGCTCCTGCTTCACTAAAGCGGTCTAAATCATCAATATACACATCGCCCTCTTCAACTTCTAAGCCTAAACGATGTTCAGCTAACCAAAGTAATGAGTATTTAGTAATTGACGGTAGGATTGAAGGTGACTTAGGGGTCACAAATTTATTGGTATCTTTTTCAATACCAAAGAAGTTTGCGGAACCTACTTCTTCAATTTTTGTATGTGTAGCCGGATCTAAATATACAACGTCAGAGTATCCTTGTTCTTTGGCTTCAATTCCTGGCTGTAAACTACCCGCATAGTTTCCACCAACCTTTGCTGCTCCTGTACCATGAGGTGCCGCACGGTCAAATTCAGATGTTGTAAAGGCTGTTGGAACCATACCACCTTTGAAGTAAGGGCCAACAGGCATGGCAAATACTGTGAAGATATATTCTTTTGCTGCATGTACACCAATATTATCCCCTACGCCAATTAAAGTTGGACGTAGGTAGAATGATGCGCCTGTACCATATGGTGGCACATATTCAGCATTTGCTTTAATCACTTCTTTAACCGCATGAATAAAGTCTTCTTCTGGTACTTCAGGCATCACCAAACGGGCTGCTGATGCATTTAAACGTTTCGCATTTTGGTCAGGACGAAAGATTTGGATATCGCCTTCTTTTGTTTTAAATGCCTTTAATCCTTCAAAAACACCTTGTCCGTAATGTAAAATTGGTGCCCCTTCTTCAATCTGGATCGTATTTTCAGTTTCCAAACCACTCTTATACCATTCACCATCTTTCCAATAGGCACGCCAACGGTATGGTAAGTTTATATATTCAAAACCTAATTCTTCCCAATTGATATCTACTGTCATGCTACTCATCCTTTCAAATCATGTGTTTATATGAAATTCGTGTTGGTTTGGATATTATTCATCTAAGCAATAAACGCCTCTCACGATTCATTAATGTAGTATTAGTTTAACACTATTTATGAGAAAAAGGGTAGTTTATTTCTAATAAAAATGAGAATAAATCTAATTTTGTTTATTTTTTTCTTTTTATAGATAAATAAATAAAAAGTGTTGTCCACTATAGACAACACTTTTTGAAATATATTTAGTAACTAACGCTTACCAATTTTTATAGGAAACTTGCAACGATTGGTACTAAAATAGCAATCAAAATACCAGATATTACCATGGCGATACTAGACATCGCGCCTTGAAGTTCATTAATTTTCATTGATTCTGCTGTACCCATGGCGTGACTTGAAGTACCCATAGCTAAACCACGCGCAAAATATGAATCAATTTTTAGAAGTTTGAAGATCCATTCGTTCACCACAACACCAAAGATACCTGTCAAAACAACTGAACCAACAATAATTGGTGTAATACCACCAATTATTTCGGTAATATCAATCGCGATGGCGGTTGTTACTGATTTAGATAGCACCGAACGTAAAATTTCTTCATCCATATTAAAGATAACAGCGACAATCAAGATACTCGCAACGGCTGTAATCATAGCTGCCACAACTGTAATAATAATTGTCCAGAAGTTTTCTTTTAAAATGTGCCGTTGTTTATATACAGGAATAGCTAAAGAAATAGTTGCTGGTGTTAACAGATAAGACACAAAACTCGCGCTTTCTTGGTAAACAGGAACATTTACCTTGCCAATAACTAAGATCGCAATAATTAAAATAACTGCAATTAACAACGGATTGGCAATAGGTGTTTTTAATTTCTTGTTTATCCACATGGCAATCATGTATACGCCTAAGGTTAGAAATAAACCAAATGAGGGGAACAAATCAAATAAACTATTCATTATTTTCTCCTCCATTCTTAGCATTCTGACGTTTTTGCAGAGATTGCGCTATAAGACCAGCAACGACCATCACAAGGATAGTTGTCACCGAAATAATTATAGACCAAGATAATAAATGTGGCTGTAAACTTGCCCAAGAGGTAATAAAACCAGCACCTGGCACTACGAACATAGCAGGCATCACGGCAATTAACCATTCACCTACATTTTCAACTTGTTCCAGCTTAATCACACCAGTCATTAAGCAGATAAATAATATCACCATGCCGTAAATTGATGCTGACAAGGGTAAAGGTAATATGTGTGATAATACTTCAGAGATTAAAGTAATCACAATAATAATAAAGGCTTGCTTAAAATACTTCACTTTTTAATGCTCCATTCTGTTTAGATTCGGTAAAATTCGCTAAACCATTTTGGCTTTGCGATGATGCATCACGAGGTTAGCATATTCATTTTTGATTGCATGAAAGTCGTCAACTTTTAACCACTCATACATTTTGCCACCATACATCGTCAATTGTTGTTCAGCAACCGCTGTTCCATCATGCTTTAAGTTCGCGTAATGGTAAACGTAGGCACTAGCTTTCTCTCGATTTAGATTAAAGTAATCCATCATAGTGCCCACGATATCATCCAATTGCCCATCTGATAAGGTCATATGTAGGGCTTGATTTCGCATATCTACGAATCCTAATAATAAACCCGTATTAACAAAGATTTCTATATCCGATAGATTACCTGCATCGCTTGTATGCATTAAATCTAATAGTTTTAGCATATCTACTTTTTCAGCAGTTAATTGTAAGCTTTCAGCCATGGCATTAGGGTTTGCTGTTGCCGTGGCCTCATTAAAATGTTGCGCGAAGGCTTTTGACGAAAGGGGTAAATCTTTATAGTTGGTTGCCGGTACAACTCTTTCAAAAGTATCGTTGTACACGAAATACTTGCTGCCATCTTTACTGGCTAACTGAAAATCAGCTCCTTCTGGATACCAATAAATACCCGCTACAGTTGGTTCCAGTTCAGCAATTTTATTAATGTCGACAAGAAGTACGCTCTTTCCGTCCATAATTTCAGTTTGCGTATCCGTCACAGCAAAAAAACGCCAACCACTATCACTTGGCATCAAGCTCTTTTCACGGAAGGCCCATAATAATGGTTGCTTACCTTCAAGTAGTGCTACCGAAGCTAAACAATTACCGCCGTTTGGAATCAATTGCTTGGTCATATTTATCCTCCGAATATTGTTGTAGATTAAATGTTGTTGTTGAATAGATTTGTCTATATACATTTTAGCATAAAAATTGGCAAAAAATAATTAGCTATTTGCCGAAAATGTGCGGTTTATAATGGTTGTTAGCGATTGTATAAAATCCGCTTCTTGATCAATCATTGGGGTATGCCCCGCATCCGGTATAATGAGCATTTCTTTTGTCGGCGCTTGAACTTTTTCAATCAATTTTTCTGCCTGACTTCTTGGTACTTGGATATCATTTTCCCCAGAAATCAGGTAAAAAGGCATACTAAATTCAAGGTCGCTTGTATATATATCTGTCGCCAATAATTCTCGATACAAGCGCTGGTTGAGTAACATACGGGCTAGCATTTCCTGGTCATCTGCTGATAAATTATCTGCCTGATTGGTTAACAATAAAGGTAAATATTGAACAAAGTCAGCTGTGCCAAACCCTAATTCACGCTGAACGGCCCGCAAAATCGCCGCCTCATAAGCTAAAGTCAAAAAATCATCCGGATTAGGATAGTCAGCTGAAATATCACTTAACTGATCAAGTAGATCTTGACGCCCTAAACTTGTCGCCAATTCACGCGTCTGACTTAGAGCCACTGCCTCATCCTCAACTGGTGTCACCACTTGCCCAATCCCTACATAAAAAGACACATCATCCGGATGTTCAAGCACATAAGATGCACCTAACGCTGACCCCCATGAATGACCAATAATACCCACTTGATCAACCCCATAACGGGCCTTGGTGTAGGCAACTAAATCCGTTAAAGAAGCCTGTAAATCGACCATATTAGGTTCTACACTTGGATTAGCTTCATAAGTTTGCCCCGCACCAATCTGATCCCAAAAAAGGACATTCACTTGATCAGATAAACCAGCCAAAGTATCCGCTTGGTTCGTATAAGAAAAGCCTGGTCCCCCATGGAGGAAAATAGCCACCGGTAAGCCGTCTCCCTGACCCACCTCATACACATACTGGTCTAGTCCATTCAAACGCAGAAAATGACTCTCTTGAATGCCCGAATCTCTTTGCTCAACCGCTGGTAAATCAGCCTCTTTTGCATTAAATTGCTTTAACGCTTCTTCTCCGTTAGCCTCAAAAGCTTCCGTGAAAAAAGACGGCTCTTCATCCAAGCTAGCAACCTCTTTATCCACATTCGCCGTATCCAAGTCTACACCCGTATCCTGGTGGTTTAACCCACAACCAGTGAGTACAACGCTGGTTACCAACAATACAAACCAGTTTTTCATACCGTCTCCCCCCTCTTTTCTATCATTATATAGAAAAAGACGCAGTGATAAATCACATACGCCCTAAAATAAAATAATATTCCTTTATCGTTTTTTTCTAATCACTAGCAGAAGTAAGCCAACGCTATTTCATCTTTTTCTCGATTTTCTTTTCGGTTTTCTTCGCTACTTTAGGTATAACACGGTAGTTTTTCCGGATAAATTTTGGGAATTTTTGTTTATTAATAATTTGCATCAAGGTATCTGACGTATAAACTGCAAGCGCAATCGCTAAAGCAGTAAATAGGGTACCACCTAGTTCGGTAAAGCCTTGAGCCGTATTTCCTTGAATAAAGGCTAATGCTGTTCTGTACATTCCACCTCCTGGTACAAATAGGAAGAAAGCTGGAATAAAGAAAACTGTTACCGGTTCTCGGAAGATACGCGCATACATCTGGGAAATCAACGCAATAATCAAGGAACCAAAATAAGTAGCCATTAACTCTGAAAAACCACCAAGATGTAAACTAATCAGATAACTACCCCAACCAGCAACATTAATGAGTGGCGTCCAATATAGGACTTTTCGAGGACCTTCTAGCGTTAAAGCCGCAAACAAACCCACACCATAAGCACCAATCAATTGTAGAAGAATATCCATTGCCGTCATTAGTATAAACCTCCAATCAACGCAAGACCTAGTGCTGCCCCTAAGGCAATCATCAAGGCATTTAAAAAGGCCTCTGTTGCTCTAGAAACGCCCGCAATGTAGTCTTCGTGGAAAATATCACGTAAGGAGTTCGTTATGGCCGTTCCAGGAACCATTGGCATCAATGTAGAAATAATGACAATATTGATATCCGTATTTGGTAATACATAGGCTTGCATTAAATAAGCAGCCACTGTTACAACAAGCGCTTGAATAATATTTGAAAAACCTTCACTAATATAGTATTTATCCACTAGACGGTATAATAAGGCTAAAATTAAACCATTAATTGAAGACAAGATCAACTCGTTAATACCTCCCCCAAAAAGGAAACAGAAGGCTGCAGCTAAACCCACTACCCCGATTGATACTTGTAATTTTGAATATTGGGGCTTCTGGAACCGAATAACCTGTAACCGCTCATAAGCTTCGTCAATTGAAATATTACCTGAAGTTAATTCACGTGAAATATGATTTACTTGGGTAATTTTATTTAAATTGTTAGAACGGCGTGTAATTCTCTTAATACCAGTAAACCCAGAACCTTCAAAAGATGGGTCATCAAGGGTCATATAAAGACCTGTTGAAAGAGAGATTGCCACTGCATATGCTGCATTTGATGTTGTTAATATACGGTTCATCGTATCTTCAACACGGTATGACTCTGCATTACTTTCTGTCATTATTTGCCCAGCTAACAGAGCCGTTTCTAAAATTTTCTTATTTAAATCTACCATTTTGACCCACCCTTTCTCATAATCCACGGCTATTGTACCATAGGTCATCAACAAATAAAGAGGCCACTTTCCATGTAAATGTATCCTATTTCAACCTGTCTTCTAACCCAAGTCAGACCAAATTTATGCTATAATTGCCCCGACTAATTAGATGAAGGAGCAATTAAATATGATTACCATGGCAGGCATGATCGGTGTTGGTAAGACTACTTATACCAACCATATGGCAGAAATGTTTCAAGCAGAACCACTTTTTGAAGAAGTATCAGAAAATCCAATTTTGGATGCATACTACAGCGAACCAACCAAATATGCTTTTTCACTGCAAATTTACTTTTTAAACCAACGCGTTAAAAGTATTAAACGCGGGATGAAATTAGACCGTGCAATCCTAGACCGGTCAATTTATGAAGATGCTTTATTTACTCAAGTAAATAATATTAACGGCAATATATCGGATGTAGAATGGCAACTGTACCAAGACTTATTGGCCAATATGATGGACGATATTCGTATTATTTCAGAATCAACCAATCAATCACCAGAATTACTTGTCTACTTACATGCGCCTTTCGATTTAGTCCTTGAGAAAATCAAGCGTCGTGGTCGTCCATACGAACAAGTAGAAGATCGACCAGATTTACTAGCCTACTATAAGCAACTGCACACCTTATATGATGAATGGTACGAAAACTATGACCATTCAGCTAAAATGGCCATCGATGTTAGCCAATATGATATCCTAACCAGTAACGACCAAGAAATCGTTGCCAAAAAGATTCAAGACAAATGGTCAACACTCTTGGTAGATTCACAAATATAATTTATTGCAAATAATGCACAAACTCATTTAAGTAAATAAACCGTTTTCTTTTAAAATAAGCGTAATTAAGGTTCTTTCAAAATAAAAAGTTTGTAATTATTGTTATTTTTTCCTCAAATACTATTTCACTAATTAGATTTTTTTGGTATCATGTGAAAGTATTTGAGGAAAATATAGAAGATATTATGAAACCGCTGTATTGAAATTGTTTTTTAATATCAAAATAATTAAACAAAAAAAGGGAGATCATTATGTCTACAGAACAAACACAAGAGAAAAAACCAGGCGTTATTGACCGCGTCCTTGGTGCCTTACGTGATATTTTTGCACCAAACTTAATTGCCCTAATGGCTGCCGGTATTTTACAAGGGATTGTCATCCTATTAAATACTTTTGGTATTATTTCACCAGAAAATGCAGAAAACTTTATTTTATCAAACATTTCATCTGCAATTTTCTACTTCTTACCAGTATTATTAGCTTATTCTTCAGCTGAAGTATTCAAAACTAATAAAGTACTAGCAGCAGCAGTTGCGCTATTCTTATTACATCCAGATGTTGTCATGTCTATGGAAAATTATATTCCAGGATCAGACTTCTTTGGTATTCCAATTGCCAATACTGGTACATATAATAACTCTGTTATTCCAATTATTTTAATTATCTGGGCACAAAGCTATATTGAACGTGCTTGTAAAACATTTATTCCAGAAATTGTCCGTGGTATCTTTTTACCAGTAATCACCTTGACATTAACTGCCATTCTTGGTGTTTTATTATTAGGACCAATTGGTAACCTATTTGGTGAAATCTTAGGTGCTGCGTTAGCATGGTTAACTGGCGTTTCTAGCTGGATTGTACCATTATTACTCGGTGCTTTTGGTTTATTCGTTGTTATGGCCGGTGGTCACTACACGCTATTCCCAATTGCCACTCAATTGCTAGCAACAGTAGGTTACGATAACATTATGTCACCAGGTCTATTGGCTTCTAACTTAGCTTTAGCCGGTGCTGTTACAGCTGTACTAATCAAAACAAAAGATAGAGAATACCGTTCTTACTCACTATCAGCGGTTATTACTGCTTCCCTAGGTGTATCTCAACCAGCACTTTACGGTGTGGCCTTACCAATGAAAAATGTATTGATTGCGTCTATCCTTGGTGGTGGTATCGGTGGTTTATATGCAGGTATTACAAACTTTGTACTATTTGCTTTTGTAAACCCAGGTATAGCAGCTATCCCTGCTTTCATCAACCCAGATGGTTCATTCGGTAACTTAATTAATGGTTTAATTGTAATGGTTATTTCATTCGGTGTTGCTTTCTTATACGTAATGTTTACGCCGTACCATGAATTACCAGAAGACCAAATTAAAGAAATCACTGCAGAATAATAAGATATCTACACTAAAGTCCAGCCAGGGAAACTTGGTTGGGCTTTTTTATATGCCAGTAACTCTTGAATACGTTTACTATAAGGGATATAGTTGAAGAGTAATTCAAGGTTGATTGTAGGAATAACAACCTTTTACGAACAGTTTTTTTATCAAAGGAGAGAAAGTATACATGTATTCAACAGAAGAGAAGATTCAGTTTTTAGCCGACTTAATTGCTATCGATTCAGTTAATGGCAAAGAAAAACAAGTTGCCGAACATATCCAAGCCTTTCTAAAATCTCATGATATTGATTCAGAAGTGATTGATTTAGGTGACGGCCGTGCAGACCTAGTTGCAAACTATGGTTCAGGTAAACCTGTCATCGGTATCTCTGGTCACATGGACGTTGTTGCAGCTGGTGATCCGTCAGCTTGGGACTTTGATCCATTCAAGTTGACTGAACATGAAGGTAATCTTTATGGGCGTGGAACAGCTGATATGAAAGCTGGTGTAGCTGCATTTATATTCGCTCTTATTGAAATTAAAGAAAATAACTTATTAGAAAAAGGTTCTATTCGTTTAATGCTGACAGCCGCTGAAGAGAGTGTTCAAACTGGTTCAGCTCACTTCCATGAAAACAAGTATATGGATGACGTTGATGCATTAATTATTGGTGAACCAACTGGTAATGTCATCAATACGGCTAACAAAGGCTCTATGAACTTTACAATTCACTCAAAAGGTCGTGCTGCTCATTCATCCATTCCACGTGTTGGTGTGAATGCTATTACACCATTACTAAAATTTGTTTTACGCATCGAAGAAGCTATGGAAAGAGCTATTAAAAACGTTGAATTTTCAAGCTTTGACTTCTCTGACGTAATTGTAAACTTTGGTGGTGTTGAAGGTGATGAAGAAGGTAATAAGGCTTTAAATGATTTCTTACGGTCTACTTTCTTAACAAACTCAATGTTCAATGGTGGTATCCAAATAAACTCCGTGCCAGATACAGCTTCAGCTTCATTTAATGTCCGCACAGTAAATGAATTCGACAATGAAAAAGTAAAAGCTTTATTCAACGACGTATTAGCAGAGTTCAATGAGGCTGATTTTGATCTAGAAATGTCATTAGACTTAGCGCCTGCAATCACAACAGGGGAAAATGATTTTGTTGAATTAGCATATAAACTAGGTGAAGATATTGTCAAAAAACAATTCATGGTTGGTCCAACAACAGGGGTAACTGACGCTTCTAACTTACTATTAAGTAAAGATGAAGACTTCAAATTTATTATCATGGGACCAGGTCAAACAAGTTTAGCGCACCAAGTAAATGAACATGTATCAAAAGATGAATACTTAAACTATATTGTCCTATACATCCAATTAATCACTCAATACGCAAATAAATAGTTTTTTAAGAGCTTGTTAACCATTATGGTGCAAGCTCTTTTTTATTATATGGAGAGCATACTCTTAAAACCCGTTTTGTTTGCATGATATAAATATATCCTTTAGTATATAAGTATCAAAGCTTTAAGGAGGCTATAAATTATGGCAAGAATTGCAACTGTATTGGCT
>NZ_JBOEQF010000051.1:0-13719 GCF_050689315.1 Aerococcus sp. L_32 | reverse complement strand
CTGGCTATACTCACTTATGGGATGCTCCACATGCTTGATGCAGCGACGTTCACTTACTATGGTGGAATGTTTGGCTTTGATTTATTAGCTGCTATAATGATTGCCTTGTTGACTTATGAAGGCTCTTGGATTGGTTTCCTATTGAAATTTAAACCCTTGCGGTGGTTAGGTCAACGTACATTCCATATGTATTTATGGTATTACCCAATCAATGTGCTGTTCCATATGGTACCAACCAGCCAGAATCGGTTTACAAATAGTATTTGGCCACAAGTCATTTTGATTATTATCCTGTCGTGTTTATCTTATGCCTTACTAGAGGAAAAAAGATGGCCGGTGCCGGTTTTCAATGAAGTGCGTAACAACCAACCCGTCCATCTTTTTACTAAGGTTCGTAACTTGTTTAAAGAGCCGGCACCCTGGTTGACCCGCATTTTATTCATTGCATTTGCCCTCGTTTTCCTAGGAGGCGTGAGTGCGGTGGCGGTGTCTAAACCGGCTGACAATGTGACGGTAGAGGAGCAGCAAGCTGCTGAACAAGCCAAGAAGATTGAAGAACTGAATAAACAAAGGGCTGAGCAAGAGAAGCAAGCTGACGCTAGTCTGTCAACTTATAAAGACAGTTTAAGTGAGGCGTCGCTAGGATTTTATGAAGGGATTCCAGATGAACAAGCCCGCTTTGCCTATCAATTACCGGTAACCTTTATTGGTGACTCCCTCATGGTGGGCGAATCAGAGGGTTTGTACACCTTGTATCCTAATGCTATTGTTGATGCGGCGGTTGGTCGACAGTTATATACCTTAATTGGCTATCCAGCTAGCTTAGAAGCACAGGGTATGCTAAAAGATGTCGTTTTGGTTGACCTAGGTGCGAATGGTGGCTTTACGTCAGCTCAATTGTCTGACTTCTTAGATGAGATTGGCCGGGATAAAACCATTTTCCTAGTCAATACCCATGTCGACCGTCCTTGGGCATCTGATGTCAACAAGACTTTAGCTGAAGCAGCTAGTGACGATAGTGATTCAGTATATTTACTGGATTGGCATGAATTCTACAGCAACCACGAAGAAGCGTCCACTTGGTTGAGCCAAGACGGGGTCCACTTTAATCCAGACGGAGGCCAAGTGTGGTTGCAGTTTATCACCAACGGTATGTACGTAACCTTGAAACAATAAAATTTCCATATATAAATGAATCATTCGGTGAAAAGGCAATTGCGGATTTGAGTGCAATTGCCTTTTTTGTGTTGGAAATTAAGGGTATAATGACCCATATTAGAGCGTTATCAAGAGGATGGAGGCAATGCGCATATGGCTGAGGATAAATTGTTGTATACGACACGGGTGCATAATGATCAAGGACTTAAGGGAACGGCCTGGGTTGAAGGGGAGAATGAGCTGCGGGTTCAAACGTCAAGTCCTTTGAAAGCGAATGAGCCTGGGACGAACCCAGAACAATTGATTGCCTTATCATGGGCTACGTGTTTGAATGCGACCATCGAAATTGCTTTAGACCGACACGGTATCAAGGGTATGACCAGTGAAGTGGTCGTTCAAGTGGATTATAAATTAAACCAGGAAACGACCATTACTTATTTTGATTTTAAAGTAGATGTCTATCTCGATTTACCACGTGATCAGGCGGAAGCTATTGTCTATGAGGCAGAAGAACGTTGTCCGGTATCTCAAATTATCGGTGATTATCCTTATACGGAAATGGTGATTCATGCTAATGATCTTGGGGATGGTACAAAGGCATAAACAAGGTGTCTTGACATCTAATCATTGCTTTTACTGGTGGATTTGTGTAGACTAAACTAAGTGAAAAACAAATGAAATGTCTTCAGGGCAGGGTGCGAGTCCCGATCGGCGGTAAAGTCCGCGAATTACCAGGTAAATCAGGTGATTGAACTAGTGGAATTCTAGTACCGACTGTTACAGTCAGGATGGAAGAAGCGTATAGCAGGATGAACGAGACGGCGATGCAAGTCTAGCTGGACTTGGGCTTCTTTGACAAACTCTTCCAAGTAACGTTGGAGGAGTTTTTTTCTTAAATATATTAAGTGAGCGAGGGAACAAGATGGCGAAACCGATTATTCAGGTTCAAGATTTGTCTTTTCAATATAGTCAATCAGACGAGAAATTAGCTATAGATGGCCTATCAACGACTATCTATGAAGGTGAATGGCTAGCAATTATTGGCCATAATGGGTCGGGGAAATCGACCTTTTCAAAATTATTAGTGGGCTTACTAGAAGCCAAGTCAGGAATCATTCAGGTGGACGATAAGGTCCTTTCTATGGAGACCTTATGGGATATCCGTAGTCAAGTGGGGCTAGTCTTTCAAAATCCAGACAACCAATTTGTTGGGGCAACGGTTGAAGAGGATGTGGCTTTTGCCTTGGAAAATATGGGTATGCCGGTTGATGAGATGCATGCCCGTGTTGAGTCTGCCTTGAAACGGGTTAAAATGTGGGACTATCGCGACAGGGAACCCGCAGCCTTATCAGGTGGTCAAAAACAACGAGTAGCTATTGCGGGTGTGATTGCTGTGGCACCGAAAATCATTATTTTAGATGAATCGACTTCAATGTTAGATCCTGAAGGGCGTGACGAATTGATGGCAGTCGTGGCGGATATCAAACAAGATAATGCCCTGACTGTGATTTCGATTACCCATGATTTAAACGAGGCGGCGGAAGCTGACCGGATGCTTGTCTTTAAAGAAGGGCAAATTATTAAAGAGGGGACGCCAGCTGAAATCTTTACTTACGGGAATGATTTAACTGAGATTGGTTTGGATGTGCCTTTTTCTGAGCAACTAAAAAGCGCTCTTGCTAAACGCGGTGTGGCTGTGCCGGATGCATATTTTGATGAAGAAGGGTTGGGTGAATGGTTATGCAAATCGCATTTGAACAAGTAGGCTTTACTTACGGTGCTGGGACACCGTTCGCCAGTGTAGCCTTGCATGATATTAACGTGACGATTCCAGATGGGTCATATACGGCGATTATTGGCCATACAGGGTCAGGAAAGTCGACCATTACCCAACACCTTAACGCCTTGGTACAACCAACTGTAGGCCAAGTACGGATTGGTGAGACGGTTGTATCAGCTGACTCTAAGCCAAAAGACTTGAAGAAAATCCGCCAACGAGTAGGGATGGTCTTCCAATTTCCTGAAGGTCAACTATTTGAAGAAACTGTTATTAAAGATGTCATGTTCGGTCCTATGAATTTTGGTGACGGTGAAGCGACAGCCCGCGAGAAAGCTGAAGCGGCTTTAGCAGCAGTGGGGATTGCCCCGACTTTATTTGAGCGGTCACCTTTTGAGTTATCTGGTGGGCAAATGCGCAGGGTAGCCATTGCTGGGGTGATTGCCATGAAACCGGAAGTACTGGTATTAGATGAGCCAACTGCTGGACTGGATCCAAAAGGTCGGATGGAAATGATGTCAATGTTCGACCGCTTGTACCGAGACCAAGGGTTGACGATTGTTTTAGTGACCCATCAAATGGAAGATGTGGCAGCATATGCCAACCACGTGATTGTGATGGATGGTGGGACTTGTGTGAAAGAAGGGACGCCAGCTGACATCTTTGCGGACCCTGCTTGGTTAGCCAGCCACCAATTGGCTTTACCGGACGCAGCTGATTTTGCCTTTAATCTACAAGGTAGATTAGACCGCCAGTTATGGGACACAGCGACTGACGTCCCATTAACGGTGGATGCTTTAGCTGACTTAATTGTTGATAAATTGGCTTTAGCAACCGGGCAAAATGACGACGACAAGTTAAGCGGATTTATTACAGGGGAAGGGGGCCAATTATAGATGAAAGATAAATTGATTATTGGCCGGTACATTCCCGGTAATTCCTTGATGCACAAACTGGACCCAAGGGTGAAATTGGTGGGCTTGATTGTCATGATGTTGCTGGTGTTTGCGGCAACTGATGTCACGACCAATATCGTCATGATTGCAGTGGTTACGAGTTTGGTCTTTTTAACTGGGATTTCTTTAGGGATATTTTTACGTGGTTTAAAACCCATGATTGCTATTATCATTTTTACGGTAGCCCTACAAATCCTCTTTACGCATACTGGGGACGTCCTGTGGTCATTTGGTCCACTAGCCTTAACAACTGGTGGTTTATCCAATGCGGCCTATATTTTTGTCCGCTTCCTATTGATTATTTTCCTATCGACGATTTTGACTTTGACTACTCAACCCCTGGCTATTACCGATGCCATGGAAGCCTTGTTGAAGCCTGTTCGTAACATTTTGCCAGTCCATGAGATTGCCTTAATGTTATCGATTGCCTTGCGATTTGTCCCGACCCTACTAGAAGAGGCAGATAAGATCATGAATGCACAGCGGGCACGTGGTGTAGACTTTTCAGAAGGGAATATCCTTGAGCGGGTAAAAGCCTTTATTCCAGTCCTAATTCCCTTGTTTATTTCTGCCTTTAACCGAGCTTACGACCTAGCCACTGCCATGGAAGCGCGTGGTTACAAGGGTGGTGAAGGCCGGACCAAGTACCGTCAATTGCATTGGGGCAAACTAGATACCCTTGCCAGTATCTGTCTTGCGGTTTTGACCGTTGTCATGATTATCTTATAGCCACTAGTAGAAGGAGGGCGCATTTTGCCTAGATTTAAAGTAACCTTGCAATACGATGGAACACCATTTGTCGGCTTCCAGGTGCAACCAAATGGCCACACTGTACAAGAAGCCCTTGAAAAAGCCTTAAAGCTCATGTCAAAAGGACAGACGATTCCTGTTGTTGGGTCAGGCCGGACCGATTCAGGTGTTCATGCCCTTGGCCAAGTCATTCATTTTGACTATCCAGCGGAAATTGGTGAGGAAGCGGTCTTAAGGGCAATGAATTCAATCCTTGATGATGCTATTCGAATCACTAAGGTTGAACGGGTGGAAGATGATTTCCACGCCCGTTTTCATACTAACGGTAAGAAGTATATTTACAAGGTAGATACGTCCAAGTTTCCGTCACCATTTACTAGACAGTATATGTACCACCATCCCTACCGGACGGATATTAAGCGTATGCAGGAGGCCTTAAAGGACATTATCGGCGTTCATGATTTTAAGTCCTTCTGTTCGACTAAAACGGATAAAACCAACTTTGTCCGAGAAATTTACCGGGCCGAAGTGACGGCTGACCCGGATGCAGAAACCTTGACCTTTGTCTTTGAAGGGTCAGGGTTCTTGTACAATATGGTCCGGATTTTGGTGGGCACAACGCTTCAAATTGGGGATGGGTTAAGACCAGTTGACGAGATGAAACGGTTGATCGCAGCCGAAGACCGGAATGAAGCAGGGCCCACAGCAGCCGCACATGGCTTGTATTTATCGGAGGTTTATTACCTAGGGCTAGAGGGCCGCCGGCAGGTTTCGCAGGCTTATAGCGACTATAAAGTTGGTTTAAGTACTCCTGTGGATGCAAGTATGAGCTTAGATACAAATTCAGATGAAGACTTTTAGGAATGGTCGACAAATTTGATGATATGAATGAAGAATAAGTTCTTTAATCTTTGGTCACAAATTTTATATAGCTTAAAAGGCAAAAACTCGATACAATATACATATCAAATTGTATCGAGTTATTTATTTTGCCTTGATGTCAGAAGGAGTCCAACATGAAGAGTGTAAAAATTGCTTCCTTGAAGTTCGGGGAGGATAGACCAAAAATTATTATTCCCTTGGCCGAGGATAATACGGTAGATATTATTAACTGTGCCAATTTCTACCGCCGTCAACCAGGCGATATGGTGGAATGGCGGATTGATTACTTTGACGATTTCGACGAGCTGGAAGAGTTGGTTGAATTGAGTAAACGGGTGAAAACCTCTATTCAAAAACCCTTACTTGCCACCTTTAGAACCTTGAGCGAGGGCGGGGAGTCAGCTATTGGCAAGAGCCAGTATGTTGAAATGTACCGGTATTTAATCCAAGCCAAGGCTGTCGACGCTATTGATATCGAGTTTGAGCGAGGCCAGGACATCTTAGACAACCTGATTCCTTACGCCCACAAACACCAAGTCAAAGTCATCGTTTCCTACCATGATTTTGTGAAAACCCCTTTGGAAAATGATATAGTCAAGCGCCTACAAAAGATGGGTCAGTCAGAGGCGGATATTGTGAAAATGGCCGTCATGCCCCACGATGAAGCGGAGGTATTGGCTTTGATGAACGCGACCCACCAAGCGTCCACATTAATCGACCAACCCTTGATTACCATGTCGATGGGCCGTTTAGGTAAGATTACCCGAATTGCCGGGGAAATCTTCAAATCAACGGCTAGCTTTGCCACTATAGAAGGTATGTCGTCTGCTCCTGGGCAAATGGACGTTGAAGATGTGGAAGAATGCATGAACTTGTTGAATTTACGTGTAGATGACCTGGATGATGACGATTTCTAGGATATAATATGTTTCTAGGGTTGAAAAACGGCCATTAAGTAATGAAAATACGCATATGACAAGAGAGGATTGCAGGGTAAAACCGCAGTCCTTTTTGCTTTCAAAAAAATTTTCATTAAAGCTTTGATTTTTGATATAATCATGTAAAACTTTACTACTAGTTTCCTTAACTATATAATTAAAAAGTGAATTATCAAAAAATTGAGAAATTAGTAAATATTAGGAGACTTATATGACTTTAGAATTTAAGGCGAAAATGCGTGGAAATGTCCTTGTTGGTGTGAATCCGATGGGGTTGAAGCAAGAAGTAAACAATCAAATTCAATATGTTAAAGACCAAGGGACCTTTGAAGGGCCGAAGAAAGTTTTGGTATTAGGGGGCTCATCTTCTTATGGATTGGCTAGTCGGATTAACCTGGCTTTTGGTGCGGGGGCAGATACGATTTCAGTTTCCCACGGTGGGGGACCACGATCTGAGAAAAACCTTGGTAAGCCAGGCTGGTATAATAATATCTTTTTCCGCCAAGCAGCAGAGGCTGAGGGGCTAATCGCGAAAAATATTATGGCAGATGCCTTCTCTAACGAAGCGAAGGACCAAGTGATTGACTTCATCAAGAATGAATTCGGCGGAAAAGTGGACTTTGTGGTCTATTCATTAGCTTCAGGACGCCGTACAGACCCAAATACAGGGGAAACTTACAATTCAGTGATCAAATCAATCGGCCAAGAAGTTGTGGGACCAAACGTCAACCTACAAAAGGAAACCTTCTATGAACAAGTGCTTGAACCGGCCTCAGAAGCCGAAATTGAGGATACCGTAAAGGTTATGGGTGGAGAAGACTGGCGGATGTGGATGAATGCCTTACAGGAAGCGGACGTGCTAGCTGAAGGCGTTGAGACTGTCGTTTATTCTTATTTGGGGGCTGAATTAAACGAGTCATACTACAATAAGGGAACTTTAGGTCGCGCTAAAGCGGACTGTGACAATGCTGCCGCTTTAATCAATAAAGACTTAAAAGATATCAACGGAAAAGCGACTGTCGTTGTAGCAACTGCTGTAACAACTAAAGCTTCATCAGTTATTCCATTCTTCCCAGTTTATTGTCTGGGATTGTATAAGGTAATGGAAACACGCGGCCAACATGAAACGCCAATTATGCATATTGACCGGATTTTCCGTGACATGTTGTTTGGTGATAAGCCAGAGTATGATGACGAGGGCCGTTTGCGTCCGGATTCATGGGAATTAGATCCAGAAGTACAAGCTGAAGCCAAGGTTTTAATTGAACAAATCAACCAAGATAACTTCAATACAGATTTCACAGCTTGGGATACCTTCATGAAAGAATTCTTGAATTTAAATGGCTTTGAAGTGGATGGTTATGAAGAAACACCAGTGACTTATGAAGCATTAGTGAATTTAAAACCCTAAATAGCGATCATCATCAAGCACGGTAAGGAAGACGCGTTCGACTTATCGTGTTTTTTGCTATAAAAAAGCTCAGAGGACTAAAATCCCCTGAGCATGATGTATATTAAAATAGTTTATCTCTTGTTAACGGATGCGTCGTAAATGGTATCAATAGCACTGGCTAGTAAGTCATTGAATTCGTCATCTGCTTGGCTTGCTCGTAAATCGGACGCGAGGGCACGTGAGAATGACGCAATCATGTCGTGGTTTTCCGCCAATAGTTCATTGGCTTCTTCACGGGTATAACCACCTGATAAGGCCACTACACGAACAACGTTAGGGTGACTGGCTAATTCACGATAAGTATCTGGTACAGTAGGGATTGTCAGCTTCAACATGACTAAGTCATTTTCTCCTAATTGATCTAAGTGTAATCTGATTTCTTCAGCTAATAATTCTTCGATGGCTGCTTTGTCTTCAGCCTTGATATTCACTTCAGGTTCAATAATCGGTACTAAACCTGCATCAATAACTTGTTTAGCGACTTCAAACTGTTGGTCGACAACTTCTTTGATGCCTACAGGGTTAAATGCGAGAATATTAGACCGTTCCTTAGTACCGAAAATACCGCGGTCATTTGCACGTGCTAATAGGTCGTCAAGTTCTGGCATATCTTTCATTAATTGTACGCCATTGGCTTCTTCGGCAAGTCCTTTATCAATTTTAAGGAAGGGTACGATCCCTTTGTCTGCTAAGTATTCTGCGGTGTATTTACCGTCTACTTGGCGGTCCATGGTATTTTCAAATAGGATAGCAGCTAGAATTTTTTTGCTAGTAAAAGCTGGACTGGTCATGATTCGCGTCCGCATTTCATGAACTTTCGCAAACATTTCGTCTTCATTGCTGTAGGTATCTTCGGCTACGCCATAGGCTAATAGGGCTTTTGGTGTTGAACCACCTGATTGGTCTAGGGCAGCGATAAATCCAGGGGCATTTGACATGCGTTCTAATTGTGCTTGATTAATTGACATATTGAAAATTCCTCCTTAAAAATTAGCGGTGGTATCATTTCGTCACTTATTATTATGAACCTAATATTTTAAAAATCCAAAGAAAGACACTTGAGAAGAAAGATAGGCAACCTATTTCTGGTAACTTTTGGGGTTTTAGTGGTAAACTTATTTAAGAAAATTACCATTAAGATAGGAAAGAAGGATATGCCGGATGACAACAGAGAATACATTCCCAACCCGCGACCAAGTAGATGTAGCAACCACTTGGGACCTCAGCCAAATTTTTGAAGATGAAGCAACTTTTGAAGCGAAATTGGCTGAATTTAAAGATCTAGGACAAGCTTTCAAGGAAAATTATGAAGGTAAATTAAGTGACACGAGCGATATTGCTAATGCAGTTTTAGCGGCTTCTGACGTGCAAGTTTTAGGGTCACAATTGATGCACTATACCTTTTTAGCGGTTGAAGCCGACCGTACAAATTCACAAGCAGCATTGAAATTACATAAGGTATCGGCAGCGAGCAAAAATGTTCAAGAAGCGATGCTATTTTTCCAAAATGCATTACTAGAAAAATCAGCAACTGAACTGGAAAAAGTAAAGGCCATTGCTCCAGAAACAGCAGACTATATTGCTGAAGTTGAACGTCAACAAGCGATATATTTGGGGGCTAAAGTGGAAGATGTACTATTCCAATTCGAACAAGCACATGATCAAAATTATGAAGTGTATAACAACGCTAAATTAGCCGATTTAACTTTTCCTGATTTTGAAGTAGATGGTACTACTTACCCTTTAAGCTTTGTTTTATATGAAGATAAATATATGTTTGAAGAGGATACAGCCGTTCGTCGGGCAGCCTTTGATGCTTTCTCAAAAGAATTAGCAAAATACCAAAATACCTTTGCAACAACTTATTATGGCCACGTCTTGCAGGAAAAAGCTCAAGCTAACATCCGTGGCTATGAATCAGTGATTGACTACTTACTCTTTAGTCAAGATGTTAATCGTGACCTATATGACCGTCAAATCGATGTCATCATGGAGAAATTGGCACCCGTTATGCGTAAATATATCAACCACGTTAAAGAAGTACGCGGCTTAGATAAAATGACTTATGCAGACTTAAAGATTGGTTTGGATCCGACTTTTTCAAAATCTGTTTCATTTGAAGAATCAGAAGCCTACGTTAAAGAAGCCACAGCTATCATGGGCGAGGACTACTTTAACGAAATCGCGCCAGCCTTCACTGACCGCTGGGTAGATTACGCCCAAAATGTGGGTAAATCAACTGGTGGATTTGCAACCATCGCTGCCGGTGTTCATCCATATATCTTAATGAGCTGGACAGAACAATTGTCTGATGTCTATACCTTGATTCATGAATTGGGTCATGCAGGGCAAATGAGCCGAGCTGAAGCCAATAACTTGTTTATTTCAAGTGAACCCAGCTTGTATGTGATTGAAGCGCCGTCAACTTTCAATGAGTTACTATTAACTGGCTATTTACAAGCCAATGGTGAAGACGACCGTACCCAACGCTTTGCCTTAGCCAATATGCTAACCAACACATATTTCCATAACTTCATTACACACTTGTTAGAAGCGGCCTACCAACGTGAAGTTTACCGACTAATTGACAAGGGTGAAGCCTTCACAGCCGAAACCCTTTCTGACTTGAAAAAAGGGGTATTAGAAGCTTTCTGGGGTGATGCTGTAGAGATTAATCCGGGTGCTGAATTAACTTGGATGCGTCAACCACATTACTACATGGGCTTATATTCTTATACTTATTCAGCAGGCTTAACGATTGCTACACAAGCCTACTTGAATATCCGTTCAGGTGAAGATGATCAAGCCATTGAAAAATGGATTGACTTCTTGAAATTGGGGCGGATTAACCCGGTTGAAGCTGCAAAAGTAGCAGGAGTGGATATTACAAGTGGTGAACCATTAGAAAATACCATAGCCTTCTTAAACGACACAGTTGACGCTATTATTGACTATTCAGCGAAACTGGCTTAAAGAAGACAGGAGATTGCCACAAATAAATAGAGAGAAAGTTTGGTGAATAGATGATTTGGGTATTTTTCGTAGCAGCTCTTTTGCTACTGATTACCAGTAATTATATGTACAAAAAAGAGCAGAAGCGTATCTACATCGTCTTCGGTGTCCTCGCGGTTGTGCTATTAATCTTCTTTATGGCTTTCTTTGTACTATACAATATGCAAGGGGCTTAAATATTGAATTGCTATCTAAGTAGAATCCTATTTTTTGGATTCTACTTTTTTATTTATTACAAAAATCCGTAGGCTTCCGCTTTCTCTATCATTGCCTTAAAATCCTTGGGACCGATCTCATCCAAGGTGTGAGAACTTGCCTGACCATTCAGACTGTAAGGGGGTTACCCCGAACATTCTGATATGCGTCAGTATATGAATATTTATGCCCTTAATAGGCCAGGGCTGCAACAAAGTAAAGCTCAAAGGCTTAACTTTAACTTCTCGGATTGATAGAAATGATTGCTGATACAAGAATAAAGAGATTAAAAAAGAGGTTGGCGTGGGGAGCCAACCTCTTTCGAAGGATGATAGTTTTTTGATTAGGGATTATTCACCAAAGTATTTGAATGCGATTGCTTGTCCTTGTTTGATTTTGTCCCATTGGTTTTCGTGTGTTAATTCGTTACCACCGTCACATGAGGCAAAGCCACATTGGTGGGATAGGTATAATCGATCTTTTGATACATATTTGCTAGCTTCTTCTAAGCCGTTTAGGGCGCGTTCTTCATCGTCTAAGTCAGCTGTTTTTGATGATAGTAAACCTAATACAACTTCTACTTGGTCGTTGTCTTTAAAAGCTTCTAATGCGTCGATTGAACCAGCACGCTCGTCGTCCCACTCTAAGTAGAAACGGTCGTAACGTTGGTTTTTCAAGAAATAATGAGCAATTTTCTCATACGAACCGTCACCTAGGTGTCTAGAAGCGTAGTTACCACGACAGTTGTGGGTATATACTTTTAAGCCTAATTCATGACCGTAGTCGATTACAGCGTTGTTTACAGCTACATAAGCTTCTGCACTGGCTTTAGCTGCCTCAACGTCCCAACTACCATCTTCATTTCTAAATGGTGAATTTGATGCATCCTCTGCATGGATAGTCCATAAACAGTCATCTAATTGGAGGACTTTACCGCCTTCTTGTACATATTCATCTAAAAATTCTTTGTAGGCCTTGATTAAACCTTCTCGTAATTCAGCTTGTGATTTGTATACCTCGTTGTATGTTTGTAGGTTTAAACCTAAATCAACATACATATGACCTGGTGAAGGGATACAAACTTTCACATCAGCATCTGAATCATTTAAGGCTACTAAACGTTTGTAGTGGTCGATGAAGGGATGATTTTTTCCTGATAATGGTTTGAAGATTTCAATACCGATATCTTTACGCGTTTCGAATGCATGCTCATGGTCATGGTCAACGAAGATATAACCTTGATCAGCAATGAAACGACGTACGCCGTCAAAGCCCCAAACGAAGTCTAGATGCCATAATGATTTAGAGTATTCGCCATCTGTAATTTCTGGGAAGTCTAATTCGATTTCTTTTTTTACGATATCAGCAACTGCTTCGTCTTCTACTTTTTCGTAGTTGTCGAAATCTTGGTAGAATGGATATTGGATATCGTCGCGTTCCTCGATTTGACGTTTGTAGGCTAATAAGTCTTCTGGACGTAAGAATGAACCAACTGTAAGGAATCGCTTTGAAGTTTGTGTTTGTGTCATAATAATGTTCTCCTTTTTCGATAAATATTTTTGAACTTGTTATGAGTATATGGGTCTGGCATAATAATTACAAATAACTATTATATGTCGGTTTTCATAGCTTGAAACTATGGCAAGGAGTGAGCGTATGCGGATTGAAGATTTGCAGTATTTTATGAAGGTTGTTGAAGTGGGGAATATGACGCAGGCGGCCAAGGACTTGTTTATTGCCCAGCCGTCTTTGTCGAAAGCCATAGCCAATTTGGAGTCTGAGATGGGGGTAACTTTGTTTCAGCGGACGGCTAAGGGGACGGTTCTGACGGTGCAAGGGGAGGAATTCCTCCAGTATGCACGGCAGGTCTTGGAGCAGATTGACTTGATGAATCACCGCTATAAGGAAGGGGACCAAGCGAACCGGATATTTTCTGTGTCTGGACAGCATTATGCCTTTGTAGTGGATGCTTTCGTGAAGTTACTAAGAGAGATGGATGCAGACCAGTATGAGGCAACATTAAAAGAAGAACGAACATTTGAGGTGTTAGATGATGTTGCTAATTTTATCTCTGAGGTAGGCGTTATTTACCGGTCTAATTATAATCAGAAGGTATTAGAAGGGGCTTTTCAAGAGAAGCAACTGACTTTTACGCCATTGTTTAAAACTGCACCACATGTATTTATTGATAAAGGTCATCCTTTAGCGAAACAAGCGACGATTAGTTTAGATGACTTAACCGCTTATCCTCGTTTATCTTATGAACAAGGTACCCACAACTCTTTCTACTATTGGGAAGAGATTTTAGCGGATATTCCTGTCCCAAAACGGATTATTGTTTCTGACCGAGCAACTTTATTTAATCTACTAATCGGTCTAGATGGCTATACTATTTCTTCAGGGATCATCAATGATGACTTGAACAGTCCGGATATATTAGCAATTCCTCTTGAGTCAGACGAGGTGATTGAACTAGGTTACCTAACCGCTAACCGTCACCAGCTGTCTTCAATTGCCAAACGCTACTTAGGCTTACTCGAGGAATCAATCCAACAATATGCTAAATAAGAAATCTATGATAAGTGATTTTTTTTCGTT
>NZ_JBOEQF010000050.1:0-13755 GCF_050689315.1 Aerococcus sp. L_32 | reverse complement strand
TTGGCTATACTCACTTATGGGATGCTCCACATGCTTGATGCAGCGACGTTCACTTACTATGGTGGAATGTTTGGCTTTGATTTATTAGCAGCTGTAATGATTGCCTTGTTGACTTATAAAGGATCTTGGGTTGGTTTTCTATTGAAATTTAAACCCTTGCGGTGGCTTGGTCAACGTACATTCCATATGTATTTATGGTATTATCCAATCAATGTGTTGTTCCATATGGTTCCAACCAGTCAGAATTGGTTTACTAATAGTATATGGCCACAAGTCATTTTGATTATTGTCCTATCCTGCTTGTCTTATGCCTTACTAGAGGAAAAAAGATGGCCGGTGCCGATTTTTAATGAAGTCCGAAATAATCAACCCGTTCGTCTATTTACAAAGGTACGTAATTTGTTTAAAGAGCCGGCACCTTGGTTGACCCGTATTTTATTCTTAGCGTTTACCTTCATATTCCTTGGTGGTGCGAGTGCTGTTGCAATTTCTAAACCAGCAGACAATGTGACAGTAGAAGAGCAGCAAGCAGCTGACCAGGCCAAGAAGATTGAGGAATTGAATAAACAACGGGCTGAACAAGAAAAACAAGCAGACGCGAGCCTATCAACCTATAAAGACAATTTAAGTGAGGCGTCACTAGGATTCTATGAAGGGATTCCTGATGAACAAGCCCGCTTTGCCTACCAATTATCTATAACCTTTATTGGTGACTCCCTAATGGTCGGTGAATCGGAAGGTTTATACACCTTGTATCCTAATGCTATTGTTGATGCGGCGGTTGGTCGCCAGTTATATACCTCAATTAGCTATCCAGCTAGCTTAGAAGCACAGGGAATGCTCCATGACACGGTTCTTGTTGACCTAGGAGCTAATGGGGGCTTTACGTCAGCTCAATTGTCTGACTTCTTAGATGAGATTGGACGGGATAAGACGATTTTCCTAGTCAATACCCATGTCGACCGCCCTTGGGCAGCTGATGTCAATAAAACCTTAGCTGAAGTGGCCAGTGACGATAGTGATACCATCTACTTATTGGACTGGCATGAATACTATAGTAACCACGAGGAAGCGTCCACTTGGTTGAGTCAAGACGGGGTCCACTTTAATCCAGACGGAGGCCAAGTGTGGTTGCAGTTTATCACCAACGGTATGTACGAAGTCTTGAAAAAATAAAATTTCTATATAAAATTGAAACATTAGATGAAAAGGCAATTGCGGGTTTGAGTGCAATTGCCTTTTTTGCTAGGAGTATTAAGGGTATAATGGCCCATATTAGAGCATAATCAAGAGGATGGAGGCAATGCGCATATGGGTGAGGATAAATTGTTGTATACGACACGGGTGCATAATGATCAAGGGCTTAAGGGAACGGCCTGGGTTGAAGGGGATAATGAGCTGCGGGTCCAAACGTCAAGTCCTTTGAAAGCTGATGAGCTTGGGACTAACCCAGAACAACTGATCGCCTTATCATGGGCGACGTGCTTGAATGCGACCATCGAAATTGCTTTAGACCGACACGGTATCAAGGGTGTGGCCAGTGAAGTGGTCGTTCAAGTGGACTATAAATTAAATCAGGAAACAACCATCACTTATTTTGATTTCAAAGTAGATATCTACCTCGATTTACCACGTGACCAGGCGGAAGCTATAGTCTATGAGGCAGAAGGCCGGTGTCCGGTATCTCAGATCATCGGTGACTATGCTTATAAGGAAATAGTGATTCACACTAATGATCATGGAGATGGTACAAAGAGATAAGGTGTCTTGACATCTGATCATTGCTTTTAATGGTGGATTTTAGTAGACTAAACTAAGTGAAAAACAAATGAAATGTCTTCAGGGCAGGGTGCGAGTCCCGATCGGCGGTAAAGTCCGCGAATTACCAGCAGCAATAGGTGATTGAACTAGTGGAATTCTAGTACCGACTGTTACAGTCAGGATGGAAGAAGCGTATAGCAGGATGAACGAGACGGCGATGCAAGTGGTTAGCTGAATTGGGCTTCTTTGACAAACTCTTCCAAGTAACATTGGAGGAGTTTTTTCTTAAATATTTAAAGTGAGCGAGGGAACAAGATGGCGAAACCGATTATTCAGGTTCAAGATTTGTCTTTTCAATATAGTCAATCAGATGAGAAATTAGCTATAGATGGCCTATCAACGAGTATCTATGAAGGTGAATGGCTAGCGATTATTGGCCATAATGGGTCGGGGAAATCGACCTTTTCAAAATTATTAGTGGGCTTACTGGAAGCCAAGTCAGGTACCATTCAGGTGGACGATAAGGTCCTTTCTATGGAGACCTTATGGGATATCCGTAGTCAAGTAGGGCTAGTCTTTCAAAATCCAGACAACCAATTTGTTGGGGCAACGGTTGAAGATGATGTGGCTTTTGCCTTGGAAAATATGGGTATGCCGGTTGATGAGATGCATGCCCGTGTTGAGTCTGCCTTGAAACGGGTTAAAATGTGGGACTACCGCGACAAGGAACCAGCAGCCTTATCTGGTGGTCAAAAGCAACGGGTTGCGATTGCGGGCGTGATTGCTATGGCACCAAAAATCATTATTTTAGATGAATCGACTTCAATGTTAGATCCTGAAGGTCGGGACGAATTGATGGCAATTGTGGCGGATATCAAACAAGATAAGGCCCTAACTGTGATTTCGATTACCCATGATTTAAACGAAGCGGCGGAAGCTGACCGGATGCTTGTCTTTAAAGAAGGACAAATTATTAAAGAGGGTACGCCAGCTGATATCTTTATTTACGGGAATGAGTTAACTGAGATTGGTTTGGATGTGCCTTTTTCCGAGCAACTAAAAAGCGCCTTAGCTAAACGCGGGGTGGCTGTGCCGGATGCATATTTTGATGAAGAAGGGTTGGGTGAATGGTTATGCAAATCGCATTTGAACAAGTAGGTTTTACTTATGGGGCCGGGACACCGTTCGCCAGTGCAGCCTTGCATGATATTAATGTAACGATTCCTGACGGGTCATATACGGCGATTATTGGCCATACAGGGTCAGGAAAGTCGACCATTACCCAACACCTTAACGCCTTGGTACAACCCACTGTAGGACAAGTACGAATTGGTGAGACGGTGGTGTCAGCTGACGCTAAGCCAAAAGACTTGAAGAAGCTCCGTCAACGAGTAGGGATGGTCTTCCAATTTCCTGAAGGACAACTATTTGAAGAAACGGTCATTAAAGATGTAATGTTCGGGCCGATGAATTTTGGCGACGATGAAGCGACAGCCCGCGAGAAAGCTGAAGGAGCCTTAGCAGCAGTGGGGATTGCTCGGACTTTATTTGAGCGGTCACCTTTTGAATTATCTGGTGGGCAAATGCGCCGGGTAGCCATTGCTGGGGTGATTGCCATGAAACCGGAAGTACTGGTATTAGATGAGCCAACTGCTGGACTAGATCCAAAAGGTCGGATGGAAATGATGTCTATGTTCGACCGCTTGTATAGAGACCAAGGGTTGACGATTGTTTTAGTGACCCATCAAATGGAGGATGTGGCAGCTTATGCCAACCACGTGATTGTGATGGATGGTGGGACTTGTGTGAAACAAGGGACGCCAGCTGACGTTTTTGCCGACCCTGCTTGGTTAGCCAGCCACCAATTGGCTTTACCGGACGCAGCTGATTTTGCCTTTAATTTGCAAGGTAAATTAGACCGCCAGTTATGGGATGGAGCGACTCAGGTGCCATTAACGGTAGATGCTTTAGCTGATTTAATCGTTGATAACTTGGCTTTAACGACCGGGCAAAATGACGACGACGAGTTAAACGGACTTAGTACAGAGGAAGGGGTCAATGATAGATGAAAGATAAATTGATTATTGGCCGGTATATTCCCGGTAATTCCTTGATGCACAAACTGGACCCGAGGGTGAAATTGGTGGCCTTGATTGTCATGATGCTATTGGTGTTTGCGGCAACTAATGTCACGACCAATATCGTCATGATCGTGGTGGTCACGAGTCTAGTCTTTTTAACTGGGATTTCTTTAAGGGTATTTTTACGCGGTTTGAAACCCATGATTGCGATTATTATTTTTACGGTAGCCCTACAAATCCTCTTTACCCACACCGGGGACGTCCTGTGGTCTTTTGGGCCACTAGCCTTAACAACTGGTGGCTTGTCTAATGCGGCCTATATTTTTATCCGCTTCCTATTGATTATTTTCCTATCGACGATATTGACTTTGACCACTCAACCTCTGGCTATTACAGATGCCATGGAAGCCTTGTTGAAGCCTGTTCGTAACATTTTGCCAGTCCATGAGGTTGCCTTGATGTTGTCGATTGCCTTGCGATTTGTCCCGACCCTACTTGAAGAAGCGGATAAGATCATGAACGCACAGCGGGCACGTGGTGTGGACTTTTCAGAAGGCAACATCCTTGAGCGGGTGAAAGCCTTTATTCCAGTCCTCATTCCCTTATTCATTTCAGCCTTTAACCGGGCTTATGACCTAGCCACTGCCATGGAAGCGCGTGGTTACAAGGGCGGTGAAGGACGGACCAAGTACCGTCAATTGCATTGGGGCAGAATAGATACCCTTGCCAGTATCGGTCTTGCTGTTTTGACCATCGTCATGATTATCTTATAGCCACTAGAAGGAGGGCGCATTTTGCCTAGATTTAAAGTAACCTTGCAATACGACGGGACACCCTTTGTCGGCTTTCAAGTGCAACCAAATGGGCATACCGTACAAGAGGCCCTTGAAAGAGCCCTAAAGCTCATGTCTAAAGGACAGACGATTCCTGTCGTTGGGTCAGGTCGGACCGATTCAGGCGTTCATGCTCTTGGCCAAGTGATTCATTTTGATTATCCAGCGGAAATTGGGGAGGAAGCGGTCTTAAGAGCCTTAAATTCAATCCTTGACGATGCCATTTGCATCACCAAGGTTGAGCGGGTGGAAGATGATTTCCACGCCCGGTTTCATACGAATGGGAAGAAGTACATCTATAAGGTAGATACCTCTAAGTTTCCGTCACCGTTTACTAGACAGTATATGTACCACCATCCCTACCGAACGGACGTTACCCGAATGCAAACGGCCTTAAAGGACATTATCGGCGTCCATGATTTTAAGTCCTTCTGTTCGACTAAAACGGATAAAACCAACTTTGTCCGGGAAATTTACCGAGCTGAAGTGACGGCTGATCCCGATGCAGAAACTTTGACCTTCGTCTTTGAAGGATCAGGCTTCTTATATAATATGGTCAGGATTTTGGTGGGCACAACGCTTCAAATTGGGGACGGGTTAAGACCAGTTGATGAGATGAAACGATTGATCGCAGCCGAAGACCGGAATGAAGCAGGACCCACAGCAGCCGCACATGGCTTATATTTAGCGGAGGTTTATTACCTAGGACTAGAAGATCGCCAGCAGGTTTCCAAGGCTTATAGCGACTATAAATCTGGTTTAGGGACGCCTATGAGTGCAAGTGGGGACTTAGAGGCAAATTCAGGTGAAGACTTTTAGAGACGGTCGACAATTTTGATGATCAAAATATTGAAGAAGTTAATAAAGAATAAGTGCTTCAATCTTTAATCACAAATTTTATATAGCTTAAAAGGTAAAAACTCGATACAATATACATATCAAATGGTATCGAGTTTTTTATTTTACCTTGATGTCAGAAGGAGTCCAACATGAAGAGTGTAAAAATTGCTTCCTTGAAGTTCGGGGAGGATAGACCAAAAATGATTATTCCCTTAGCCGAGGATAATGCGGTAGATATTATTAACTGTGCCAATTTCTACCGCCGTCAACCAGGCGATATGGTGGAATGGCGGATTGATTACTTTGACGATTTCGACGAGCTGGAAGAGTTGGTTGAATTGAGTAAACGGGTGAAAACCTCTATTCAAAAACCCTTACTTGCCACCTTTAGAACCTTGGGCGAGGGCGGGGAGTCAGCTATTGGCAAGAGCCAGTATGTTGAAATGTACCGGTATTTAATCCAAGCCAAGGCTGTTGACGCTATTGATATCGAGTTTGAGCGAGGCCAGGACATCTTAGACAACCTGATTCCTTACGCCCACAAACACCAAGTCAAAGTCATTGTTTCCTACCATGATTTTGTGAAAACCCCTTTGGAAAATGATATAGTCAAACGCCTACAAAAGATGGGTCAGTCAGAGGCGGATATTGTGAAAATGGCCGTCATGCCCCACGATGAAGCGGATGTATTGGCTTTGATGAATGCGACCCACCAAGCGTCCACATTAATCGACCAACCCTTGATTACCATGTCGATGGGCCGTTTAGGCAAGATTACCCGAATTGCAGGGGAAATCTTCAAATCAGCGGCTAGCTTTGCCACTGTAGAAGGGATGTCGTCTGCTCCTGGGCAAATGGCCGTTGAAGATGTGGAAGAATGCATGAACTTGTTGACTTTGCATGCAGATGACTTGGATGATGAAAATTACTAGGATAATTTGCCTATAGGATTGAAAAACGGCCATTAAGTAAGGAAAATACACATATGACAAGAGAGGATTGTAGGGTAAAACCCAGTCCTTTTTGCTTTCAAAAAAGCTTTCATTAATACTTTGATTTTTGATATAATCATGTAAAACTTTACTACTAGTTTCCTTAACTATATAATATAAAGATGAATCGTCAAAAAAATGAGAAATCAGTAAATATTAGGAGACTTATATGACTTTAGAATTTAAGCCAAAAATGCGTGGTAATGTCCTTGTTAGTGTGAATCCGATGGGGTTAAAGCAAGAAGTAAACAATCAAATTCAATATGTTAAAGACCAAGGAACCTTTGAAGGACCGAAGAAAGTGTTGGTATTAGGAGGCTCATCTTCTTATGGATTGGCTAGTCGGATTAACCTAGCCTTTGGTGCGGGGGCAGATACGATTTCAGTTTCACATGGTGGGGGACCACGATCCGAGAAAAACCTTGGTAAGCCAGGTTGGTATAACAATATCTTTTTCCGGCAAGCAGCGGAGGCTGAAGGGTTAATCGCTAAAAATATCATGGCAGATGCCTTCTCTAACGAAGCGAAGGACCAAGTGATTGACTTCATCAAGAATGAATTCGGCGGAAAGGTGGACTTTGTGGTCTACTCATTGGCTTCAGGACGCCGTACGGACCCAAATACCGGGGAAACTTACAATTCAGTAATCAAATCAATTGGCCAAGAGGTTGTGGGACCAAACGTCAACCTACAAAAGGAAACCTTCTTTGAACAGGTGCTTGAACCGGCTACAGAAGCTGAAATTGAGGACACTGTAAAGGTTATGGGTGGTGAAGACTGGCGGATGTGGATGAATGCCTTACAGGAAGCGGACGTGCTAGCTGAAGGCGTTGAGACCGTTGTTTATTCTTATTTAGGGGCTGAATTAAACGAGTCATACTACAACAAGGGCACTTTAGGCCGTGCTAAAGCGGACTGCGATAAGGCTGCCGCTTTAATCAACGAAGATTTAAAAGACATCGATGGGAAAGCAACAGTTGTTGTGGCAACCGCTGTAACCACTAAAGCTTCATCTGTGATCCCATTCTTCCCAGTATACTGCTTAGGGCTATTTAAGGTCATGGAAGCGCGAGGCCAACATGAAACGCCAATTATGCATATCGACCGGATTTTCCGCGACATGTTATTTGGCGACCAGGCAGAATTTGACGAAGAGGGCCGTTTGCGCCCAGATTCATGGGAATTAGACCCAGAAGTGCAAGCTGAAGCCAAAGCTTTGATTGAACAAATCAACCAAGATAACTTCAATACAGACTTCACAGCTTGGGATACCTTCATGAAAGAGTTCTTGAATTTAAACGGCTTTGAAGTGGATGGTTATGAAGAAAGACCGGTTACTTACGAGGAATTGGCTAGCCTAGAGCCATAATCATAGCATATTTGGATTGCGCACGACGAGTCGATAGGAAAATCAGCTTATCGTATTTTATACAGAAAAAGCTCAGAGGTGGTTTCATTCCTCTGAGCTTTCTTTATTTTATTTTATTTTATTTTATTTACTCTACTGTTTCTTGCTATTTTTTGTTTACAGACGCGTCGTAAATGGTATCAATAGCACTGGCTAGTAAGTCATTGAATTTGTCATCTGCTTGGCTTGCTCGTAAATCGGACGCGAGGGCACGTGAGAATGACGCGATCATGTCATGATTTTCCGCCAACAGTTCATTGGCTTCTTCACGAGTGTAACCACCTGATAAGGCCACTACACGAACAACATTAGGGTGGCTGGCTAGTTCACGGTAAGTATCTGGTACTGTAGGGATTGTCAGCTTCAACATGACTAAGTCATTTTCCCCTAATTGATCTAAATGTAACCGGATTTCTTCAGCTAATAATTCCTCGATGGCAGCTTTATCTTCGGCATTAATGTTGACTTCGGGTTCAATAATCGGTACTAAACCTGCATCAATAACCTGTTTAGCGACTTCGAACTGTTGGTCGACAACTTCTTTGATGCCAGCAGGGTTAAATGCGAGAATATTAGAGCGTTCCTTAGTACCGAAAATGCCACGTTCATTGGCGCGAGCTAATAGGTCGTCAAGGTGTGGTATATCTCTCATTAATTGCACGCCGTTGGCTTCTTCAGCAAGTCCTTTATCGATTTTAAGGAAGGGTACGATCCCTTTGTCTGCTAAGTATTCTGCGGTGTATTTGCCATCTACTTGGCGGTCCATGGTATTTTCAAATAAGATAGCGGCTAGAATTTTGTCGCTAGTGAATGCTGGACTGGTCATAATTCGCGTCCGCATTTCGTGGACTTTCGCGAACATTTCATCGTCATTACTATAGGCATCTTCAGGCACACCGTAGGCTAATAAGGCTTTTGGTGTTGAACCGCCTGATTGGTCTAGGGCTGCGATAAATCCTGGGTCGTTTGACATGCGTTCTAATTGCGCTTGATTGAGTGACATATTGAAAATTCCTCCTTAAAACATATGCGGTGGTATCCTTTCGTCACTTATTATTATGAACCTCATTTTTTTAAAATCCAAAAGAAAACCCTTGTGAAAAATGAACATCCAGACTATTTCTGGTAAGTTTTGGGGTTTTAGTGGTAAACTTATTTAAGAAAATTACCATTAAGCTAGGAAAGAAGGATATGCCGGATGACAATAGAGAATACATTCCCAACCCGCGACCAAGTAGATGTAGCAACCACTTGGGATCTCAGCCAAATTTTTGAAGATGAAGCAACTTTTGAAGCGAAATTAGCTGAATTTAAGAATCTAGGACAAGCTTTCAAGGAAAAATATGAAGGTAAATTAAGTGATGCGAGCGATATTGCTAATGCAGTTTTAGCGGCTTCTGACGTGCAAGTTTTAGGGTCACAATTGATGCACTATACCTTTTTAGCGGTTGAAGCCGACCGTACAAATTCACAAGCAGCATTGAAATTACATAAGGTATCGGCAGCGAGCAAAAATGTTCAAGAAGCGATGCTATTTTTCCAAAATGCGTTATTAGAAAAATCAGCAACTGAACTGGAAAAAGTAAAGGCCATTGCTCCAGAAACAGCAGACTATATTGCTGAAGTTGAACGTCAACAAGCGATATATTTGGGCGCTAAAGTGGAAGATGTACTATTCCAATTCGAACAAGCACATGATCAAAATTATGAAGTGTATAACAACGCTAAATTAGCCGATTTAACTTTTCCTGATTTTGAAGTAGCAGGTACTACTTATCCTTTAAGCTTTGTTTTATATGAAGATAAATATATGTTTGAAGAGGATACAGCCGTTCGTCGGGCAGCCTTTGATGCTTTCTCAAAAGAATTGGCAAAATACCAAAATACCTTTGCAACAACTTATTATGGACATGTCTTGCAGGAAAAAGCTCAAGCTAACATTAGGGGGTACGAGTCGGTAATTGATTATCTACTCTTCAGCCAAGACGTGGACCGAGAACTATATGACCGTCAAATTGATGTGATTATTGAGAAATTAGCGCCCGTTATGCGTAAATATATCAACCACGTAAAAAAAGTACGTGGTTTAGATAAAATGACTTACGCTGACCTAAAAATCAGCCTTGATCCAACATTCTCAAAACCGGTTTCTTTTGAAGAGTCTGAAGCCTACGTGAAAGAAGCTACTGCCGTTATGGGTGAGGACTACTTCACGGAAATCGCGCCAGCCTTCACTGACCGCTGGGTAGATTACGCCCAAAATGTGGGTAAATCAACTGGTGGATTTGCAACCATCGCTGCCGGTGTTCATCCATATATCTTAATGAGCTGGACAGAACAATTGTCTGATGTCTATACCTTGATTCATGAATTGGGTCATGCAGGGCAAATGAGCCGAGCTGAAGCCAACAACTTGTTTATTTCAAGTGAACCCAGCTTGTATGTGATTGAAGCGCCGTCAACTTTCAATGAGTTACTATTAACTGGCTATTTACAAGCTAATGGTGAAGACGACCGTACCCAACGCTTTGCCTTAGCCAATATGCTAACCAACACATATTTTCATAATTTCATTACACACTTGTTAGAAGCGGCCTACCAACGTGAAGTTTACCGACTAATTGACAACGGTGAAGCCTTCACAGCCGAAACCCTTTCTGACTTGAAAAAAGGGGTATTAGAAGCTTTCTGGGGTGATGCTGTAGAGATTAATCCAGGTGCTGAATTAACTTGGATGCGTCAACCACATTACTACATGGGCTTATATTCATATACTTATTCAGCAGGCTTAACGATTGCTACACAAGCCTACTTGAATATCCGTTCAGGCGAAGATGATCAAGCCATTGAAAAATGGATCAACTTTTTGAAATTGGGGCGGATTAACCCGGTTGAAGCTACAAAAGTAGCAGGAGTGGATATTACAAGTGGTGAACCATTAGAAAATACCATAGCCTTCTTAAACGACACAGTTGACGCTATTATTAACTATTCAGCGAAACTGGCTTAATGAAGACTAGCGATTGCCACAAATAGATGGAGAGAAAGTTTGGTGAATAGATGATTTGGGTATTTTTCGTAGCAGCTCTTTTGCTACTGATTACCAGTAATTATATGTACAAAAAAGAGCAGAAGCGTATCTACATCGTCTTCGGTGTCCTCGCGGTTGTGCTATTAATCTTCTTTATGGCTTTCTTTGTACTATACAATATGCAAGGGGCTTAAATATTGAATTGCTATCTAAGTAGAATCCTATTTTTTGGATTCTACTTTTTTATTTATAACGAAAATCCGTAGGCTTTTGCTTTCTCTAACATTGCCTTAAAATCCGTGGGACCGTTCTCAGCTAAGATCTGAGAACTTGCCTGACCATTCAGACTGTAAGGGGGTTACCCCGAACATTCTGATATGCGTCAGTATGTGAATATTTATGCCCTTAATAGGCCAGGGCTGCAACAAAGTAAAGCTCAAAGGATTAACTTTAACTTCTCGGATTGATTGAAATGATTGCTGATACAAGAATAAAGAGATTAAAAAAGAGGTTGGCGTGGGAAGCCAACCTCTTTCGAAGGATGATAGTTTTTTGATTAGGGATTATTCACCAAAGTATTTGAATGCGATTGCTTGTCCTTGTTTGATTTTGTCCCATTGGTTTTCGTGGGTTAATTCGTTACCACCGTCACATGAGGCAAAGCCACATTGGTGGGATAGGTATAGTCTGTCTTTTGATACGTATTTAGTTGCTTGTTCTAGACCGTTTAATGTGCGTTCTTCATCATCTAAGTCGGCTGTTTTTGATGACAGTAAACCTAATACAACTTCTACTTGGTCGTTGTCTTTAAAAGCTTCTAATGCGTCGATTGAACCAGCACGCTCGTCGTCCCACTCTAAGTAGAAACGGTCGTAACGTTGGTTTTTCAAGAAGTAGTTCGCGATTTTTTCGTATGAACCGTTAGATGCGTGACGAGATGCGTAGTTACCACGACAGTTGTGGGTGTACACTTTTAAACCTAATTCATGACCGTAATCAATTACTGCATTGTTAACAGCTACATAAGCTTCTGCACTGGCTTCAGCTGCCTCCGCGTCCCAACTACCATCTTCATTTCTGAATGGTGAGTTTGATGAGTCTTCTGCATGGATAGTCCATAGACAGTCATCTAATTGAATGATTTTACCGCCTTCTTGTACATATTCATCTAAGAATTCTTTGTAGGCATTGATTAAACCTTCTCGTAATTCAGCTTGTGATTTGTATACCTGGTTGTATGTTTGTAGGTTTAAACCTAAATCAACATAAATATGACCTGGTGAAGGGATACAAACTTTCACATCAGCATCTGAATCGTTTAAATCAACTAAACGTTTGTAGTGGTCGATGAAAGGATGGTTTTTACCTGATAAGGGTTTGAAGATTTCAATCCCGATATCTTTACGCGTTTCGAATGCATGCTCATGGTCATGGTCAACGAAGATATAACCTTGGTCAGCAATGAAACGACGTACCCCGTCAAAGCCCCAAACGAAGTCTAGATGCCATAATGATTTTGAGTATTCGCCATCTGTAATTTCAGGGAAGTCTAATTCGATTTCTTTTTTTACGATATCAGCAACTGCTTCGTCTTCTACTTTTTCATAGTTGTCGAAATCTTGGTAGAATGGATATTGAATATCGTCGCGTTCCTCGATTTGACGTTTGTAAGCTAATAAGTCTTCTGGACGTAAGAATGAACCAACTGTAAGGAATCGTTTTGAAGTTTGTGTTTGTGTCATAATAATGTTCTCCTTTTTCGATAAATATTTTTGAACTTGTTATGAGTATATGGGTCTGGCATAATAATTACAAATAACTATTATATGTCGGTTTTCATAGCTTTAAACTATGGTAAGGAGTGAGCGTATGCGGATTGAAGATTTGCAGTATTTTATGAAGGTTGTTGAAGTGGGGAATATGACGCAGGCGGCCAAGGATTTGTTTATTGCCCAGCCGTCTTTGTCGAAGGCCATGGCCAATTTGGAGTCTGAGATGGGGGTAACCTTGTTTCAGCGGACGGCTAAGGGGACGATTCTGACGGTGCAGGGGGAGGAATTTCTCCAGTATGCACGGCAAGTTTTGGAGCAGATTGATTTAATGAATCACCGTTATAAGGAAGAGGACCAAGCGAACCGGATATTTTCAGTATCCGGCCAGCATTATGCCTTTGTAGTGGATGCTTTTGTGAAGTTACTAAGGGAGATGGATGCAGACCAGTATGAGGCGACATTGAAAGAAGAACGAACATTTGAGGTCTTGGATGATGTTGGTAATTTCACCTCTGAGGTGGGCGTTATTTACCGGTCTAATTATAATCAGAAGGTATTAGAAGGGGCTTTTCAAGAGAAGCAACTGACTTTTACGCCATTGTTTAAAACTGCACCACATGTGTTTATTGATAAAGGGCATCCTTTAGCGAAACAAGCGACGATTAGTTTAGATGACTTAACCGCTTATCCTCGCTTATCATATGAACAAGGCACCCACAACTCTTTCTACTATTGGGAAGAGATTTTAGCGGATATTCCTGTTCCAAAACGGATTATTGTTTCTGACCGAGCAACCTTATTTAATTTACTCATCGGTTTAGATGGCTATACGATTTCTTCAGGGATCATTAATGATGATTTGAACAGTCCGGATATATTGGCAATTCCTCTTGAGTCAGACGAGGTGATTGAACTAGGTTACCTAACCGCTAACCGTCACCAGCTGTCTTCAATTGCCAAACGCTACTTAGGCTTACTCGAAGAATCTATCCAACAATATGCTAAATAAGAAATCTATGAAAAGTGATTTTTTCGTG
>NZ_JBOEQF010000049.1:0-13762 GCF_050689315.1 Aerococcus sp. L_32 | reverse complement strand
ATTCATGCTAATATCCTCCATATTTTATAAGTCTAATAAGTGTCCCATTTTTACTTTTTTAGTGATTAAGTAGTTTTCATCATCCGGATTAGCGGCCATTTCAATACTCACGCGGTTCGCTACTTGGATACCAGATGCTTCTAATTGTGCGATTTTATCAGGATTGTTGGTCATAAGGTCAATGGATGTCATACCCAGTTCCCCTAACATTTGTGCAGCCGTATGGTATTCCCTTAAATCATCTGGGAATCCTAGGGCATTGTTAGCTTCAACAGTATCCAGTCCTTCTTCTTGTAACTGGTAGGCTTTTATTTTATTGATTAAGCCAATACCGCGACCTTCCTGTCTTAAATATAAGAGAACGCCTTGGCCAGCTTCATTGATCTTCCGCAGGGCTTCATGTAATTGCTCTCCGCAGTCACACCGGTTTGAGCCCAATACATCTCCCGTTAAACATTCAGAATGCAAACGCGTTAGGACCTGTCCCTTACCTGAAATATCCCCTTTGACCAAAGCTACATGTTCTTGATTATCTACATCGTTGATAAAAGTATGGATAGTAAATTCACCAAATTTTGTCGGCATTTTAGCTTGTGATACATGGTGGGTATGACGCTCAGTTTTTAACCGGTAGTCTTGTAAGCCTTTAATGGTGATGACTGGCATCTGCCACTTCTCTGCTTGCTCAAGCAATTCGGCTTGGCGCATCATCGTACCGTCTTCGCGCATAATTTCTACACAAACACCCACTGGATTCAGACCAGCTAATTTCATTAAATCAACCGTTGCTTCTGTATGACCATTTCGCTCCAAGACACCATTTTCTTTCGCCACCAATGGGAAAACGTGGCCCGGACGGTTAAAGTCGCTGGGTTGGCTAGCCGGATTTGCTGCTTCACGCATGGTTAACCCACGTTCAACTGCGGATACACCTGTACTTGTCTCTTTATGATCAATGGATACCGTAAATGCGGTTGTATGTGGGTCTGTATTATCATTCACCATTGGCGATAAATTCAACCGACTAGCTACTGCTTGACTCATTGGCTGGCAAATTAACCCTTTAGCATGAGTCGCCATAAAATTAATATTAGCTGTTGTTGCAAACTCTGCTGCACAAATTAAGTCTCCTTCATTTTCTCTATTCTCATCATCCAAAACCATGATAATTTGTCCCGCTTGTAAAGCTGCTAATGCGTCTTCGATTGTTGAAAAATCCATCTATACCCGCTCCTTCACTGTAAATTGCTCAATATACTTGCCGACAATATCATTTTCTAAATTCACGATAGAGCCTACTTGATAGGTTGAAAAAATTGTTTGTTCACTGGTGTGAGGAATGATTGATACTTTAAATGTATCTCCTTCAACTCCAGCAACCGTTAAACTTGTACCATCAATAGCAACAGATCCCTTCATGATGATATAGCGCATTAATGGTTTACTTGTTTGAATCGTGTACCAATTAGCGATACCATCCGCCTCAATTGCGGTGATTTTACCAATACCATCAATATGGCCACTTACAATATGACCACCGAATCTTGCATTTGCCTTCATCGCCCGTTCCAGATTCACGCGGCTATTGTTAGCAATTCCTTCTAAAGACGTTTTCGCAATCGTTTCTGGCATCACTTCAACTTGGAAATTAGTATCGGTGTAATTCGTCACGGTAAGACAAATGCCGTTCACACTAATAGAGTCACCTAGATTGACATCGGATACTATTTTTTCCGAGGCAATGGTTAAAAGAAGTCCTGCATCATTGTTGATAGCCTCGATACTTTCAATATGGCCAATATCTTCTATAATTCCTGTAAACATTTAACCCACCCTACTTTCTATCAAAATGTCGTCGCCAAATTGGGTAATTTCACTGATATGACTGGTTACCGCTTGGTCCATATGTGGAAAACCGAAACCACTGATAGGACTATACTGGTCAAAACCACCAATGACTTTGGGCCCAATATAAGTGTGGATTTCTTGGATTAAACCTGATTCAAGTAGCGAAGCATTTAGTCTTGATCCACCTTCAACATAAATACTTTGAATACCTTGTTGGCCTAGTTGTGTGATTAAATCAAGTAAATCTACTTTGTTATCCTTTTCCTTCACAACCAATAGCTGGCAGCCAGCTGCTTGATAGGCTTGGTGATCTTCTGGGTCCTGATTAATTGTCGCAATAATTGTGGGCGTTTGCTTCGCTGTCGCCACTAATTGGCTGTTTAAGGGGAGCTTCAAGCTACTATCACAAACAATACGGATAGGATTAAGCCCCTCAAAATCGTCAATTCGAACAGTTAACGATGGATCATCCAAAAGCGCAGTCCCTATGCCAACCATAATGGCTTGGTTACTGTGGCGTTGGTAATGCACATGCTCTCGTGCAATTTTGTCCGTTATCCACTGGGAATCCCCAGTATAGGCGGCCGTTCGACCATCTAGGGTCATGGCATATTTCATGGTGACATAGGGGCGTTGATGAGTCATAAAGTAATTGAATTTACGGTTAAGATCTTCACTCTCTTTGGCTAATAGACCCGTTTCTACTTCAATATGGTGGTTTCTTAGTTCCTGGATGCCTTTTCCAGCAACCAAAGGATTCGGATCAATTGCAGCAACTATCACTTTTTCAATACCCGCTTCGATAATAGCTTGCGTACAAGGCGGCGTTTTACCAAAATGACAGCAGGGTTCCAGCGTGACGTACATAGTTGCCCCTTTTACATCATGCCCTTGTTCGCTGGCATCCTTTAAGGCTTCTCTTTCCGCATGCAAACCACCATACTGCTGATGATAGCCTCGACCGATGATTTGGCTATTCTTTACGATAACTGCACCAACCATAGGATTAGACCTTGTCCAACCCTGTCCTAATTTGGCTAGGTCAAGTGCTTCTTGCATATAGTCTTTCATTCACTCATCCTTTCTCTAAACAACAAATAATCCAGTCAGAGTGACGAAAAAAAGCCCTAGAAATAAGATTCCTAGGGCACACAAATAAACTATAGACTTATAGTATTCGTTTATTTTGATTCTACTCTTCTTCCATCCAGACTCTACTGTCGGTCTCGGAATTACACCGAGTCAGCCCCTAATTAAAGGAGGTCGCGGACTTTACCGCCGGTCGGGAATTACACCCTGCCCTGAAGATTTTATTTGAATGTTTATGGTGATATCATACGGTATTAAAAAGAAAATGTAAACCCAAATGTATTTTTTAAATTAAAAATATATACTATAGAGTATTTATCATGGGTGATTGGATAAAAAATTTCCCTTCACCTGGCCATTTTTACCCAAGTATAGTTTGCCAAACTCATCAATTAAGCCATGGAATTCCTGGGCTTCCTCATAAGTGAAGTCATCCGGTAGGTTAATCTCTTGGTAAAGGCTTTGATAGGTTGTGTACGAATTGCCTGTCAACCAACTGAATAAACGCCTAGCGTAGGCATCAGCGATAAACGCTGGTTGGTCAAATATAAAAACGCGAAATACGTCAGCTGTTTCAAACCCTACCCCGTGTAATTTCAAGATTTCACTTCGCAACTGTTTTCCGTATGCATACTGCATGGCTTGATAATCCCATTTGTGGTTATCAAACCATTGGAAACTGGCTTGAATTGCTCGCGCCTTGTTGCGGTAGAAACCACTTGGTCGAATCAGCGTTTCTAATTCTTCTAACGGGAGCTTTAAAATTCCTTCTGGCAAAAAACCAGTAGCTGCGTTCAAGTTATTTAGGGACTTTTCAACGTTACGCCAGTTGGTATTTTGAACAAGGATAGCCCCCAGGATTATTTCTACCTTATAATCAGCAGGCCACCAACCTTGTGGGCCCATTTCATTTAATAAGGTATCGTATAACTTTCTAATAGCTAATTTATTCATCATCTCACCCTAAATTATTTTGCCGTTATGTGGTATTTTTCCTTGCATCTTCATGTAAAAATTAATGGATTCCTATTAGCGTCACACCTATACTTGGTGGTTGTCTAGCTTGGATTGGTCAAAGCCTTCCAAAGCCAACAAGGCAATTTTGCGGTCGATACCACCTGCATAACCAGTCAATGCACCATTAGTGGCTACAACTCGGTGACATGGAATTAGAATCGAGATGGGATTGTGGCCAACAGCACCGCCAGCTGCACGAGCTGAACCCCTTTTCCCAGGAGTGGTTAAAGCAACTTTATCAGCTAATTCCTTATAACTAGTCGTTTTGCCGTAAGGGACATTAATCAGTGCGTTCAGGATTTGCTTACGGTAAGGCGTTACTTCTGGATCCAAAATGTTTGGGTCAAGAGTTGGGTTCTCACCAGCAAAATAAGCATCTAACCAATTCTTGACTTGTATGATTACTGATGTTTCAGCTGCTGCCATTGTTTGCATGACGTATTGACTACCGAAGTATTTTTGGTCAGCAAACCACACTCCTTTAATGGTTTTATCGTCGCTCACGATAGCAATTTGGCCAAGTGGTGAGGTGTAAGATGATTTGTAATACATGGTAATCCCTCCTGGGCTAAGATGACAGATACCCTAGCTATCTCAATAAAAGATGGGGATAGCTAGGGTATGGCTTTTATGTACTTGTAGTAATGCTATTTATTCTGCGTACTGTGCAATACCATTACCAAAGGACCAGTTCTCTTTATTTACTTCAACTAAGTTGATAAAGACATCTTCTTTGCGAATATCTAATTGGTTATTTAAATTGTCAGCAACCGTCTTGTATAAAGCTTTTTTTACTTCAGTTGTACGTCCCTCATTCATCGTGATTTGAATGATCACGATACCTTCTGTACGGTCAACACCTAGGTAATTGGTAGAAAATATCAGTTCTTCAGCTTTTAAATCATTCACAATAACGAACTTATCTTCTTCAGGGATTCCAATCGTTTCAAGCATAGATTCGTAAACTAACTCACCTAGTTGTGTCTTAAATTCTGCAGTCTTACCTTCTAATAGATCAATTCTAACTAATGGCATGTAGCACACTCCTTATCTTTTTGCATAATATTATTATATATGAAAAATTAATTAAATTGCTAGTTTCACCCTACAACAATTTTTAGAAGTACCCTACTATACATTGATTGATATATGTAAAGGAATAATTTTTTATAGAGACTTGTTGATTTCTAGCATAAAAAAACCGATAACGCTTTTAAGGTCATCGGTTTACTTGGTTTAACTATTGTTTGTACTTTTTATGCATTTCATGTTTGTTTTATTCATTTGGATCGCTTTCAGCATCTTCTTGAGTGCCATGAACAGTACCAGGTACGTGGTCAGGGCTAGCATAAATGGTGTACAGTTTTAATGGTACGCTCCCCCGATTGGTGATATTATGCCATAAACCTAGTGGCACAAAGACTGCTTCATCTTCTCCAATTTTTTGTTCAAAGGATAAATCGTCCTCAGCAGGACCCATCTGGCAAAGACCCTCACCTTGCTCGATACGGATAAATTGATCACTTTCATGATGTACTTCTAAACCAATATCACCGCCTACAGGAATTTCCATAACAGTCAACTGCAACTTGTTACCTGTCCAAATCGTCGTACGAAAATTTGTATTCTCTAACGTTTCTTTTTCAACATCTATAATATACGGCTTTTTGTCGTTATCTACATTACCAGTCAGAAATTTATTATCAGTCATCATAATCCCTCCTTATCTATAATTTTACTCCTTATATATTTAAATGCAAATATATTGTGAATCAGTGATCATAAATAATTTTGTTGCTTGCTGTTTATTTTTAGTTTATGCTTTTTTTAATTATTCATTCATATTCAGAAAGGCGTTTTATCATGAAATCACTTATTCAATTTTGGCAACAGTCATTTAATTTTAAACAACAAATAAGTTGGCGCCAAGCATTATCTAGGATTTTAACAAACCTTATTTTTATTATTATACTCTACTTTATTGCTTTAATTGCACCTCCTTCATGGGAGGAACCTATTGCTTATTTTGTCCAAGTTTATACGATCATTTCAATCGTACCAACAATTACCACTATCATTAGCGCAATAAAATAATCATCCAATGTATATTCTTTAAGAAAGTTGGGGGTAACGTGAAGAACACTGATAATTTTTATGAAATGGAAGATAATTTCTTGAAGATTAGTAAAGAAGTTGCAGCAATGTCAGATACTTTAGAAAAATTTGAGCAGACTGTTTCAGATATTCAATTATTTCTTAAATATTATGGTAGCAAAGACTGGTTTAATCACCGGAAAATGGACGAAGAAGGCCTATTGTCGGACGCTAGTACAACGGCTGTATTAGGCGAGGATTACGCTTATGACTTAGTCATGGATATCGTTGATTTGACAAAGAAAATGAAAATTATTGGTGATGAATTAACAGAAGAATAGCTTATTATCTAATGGAAGATTAAATGGGTTCTTTGCTACACTTTAAGCTTTTGTTTTCACTACTTTAACATCATATTATAAAGGACTGATACGCTTGATAATGGATAAACTAAATGATGTAACAAATTCCTATAAAAAAAATTCAACTTTCTATATATTAAGTTTATTCTTTCAAGAACATATTCACGAAGTTCCTTATATTACAATGGATGAGATAGCTAATAGGACCTTTGTATCAAAAAGTCAAATCTCGAAATATGTCAGATATCTAGATTATAAAACTTACATTGACTTTAAAGATGCTTGCTTAGAATATCTTGAATCTTTAGAGGGACGCCGTTTTGATTTACAGAGGTCTAATAATGCAAAAGATAATATTGTAAACTTTACAGATACTATGGTGAATGGCCTTAATACTTTAACAAATTCAGTAGATTATATTCGTTTAGATTTATTAACTGAACAACTCGCCGCAGCAAATACTGTATTTGTCTTTGCCCAGGGAGATGTTCGCTACCTCTGTTATCAAATTCAAATAGAGCTACAAGTGATTAATAAAAATATTATTATTTGCGATGTTGACTTTCAACATTTCTACAATATTAGTGACAATGATTTATTATTAGTACTCAGCGTTAACGGTAATACTTTCAAGTACAATAAGCGTGTAGTGAAGAGGCTTGAGGAGACTCATGGGATGAAATGGCTCATCACTTGTCAAAATAATCTAAGCTTTAAGGGACAACAGTTATATGTTCCCATACAGCATGAAAAATTTAATACAATCCTTTTTAAATATATTATTGATTTATTAATCTTTAACTTAAAACAACACTACTAAAATGGTTAGTCAAGGAAGTTTCCTTTAAAGAAACTTCCTTTTTAAGTAGCAACTCCTTCCTTATACTTTTGTAATACGAAAAGGAGGAATATACATGTCATTTCCAGAAAATTTTTTATGGGGCGGAGCAACTGCTGCGAATCAAACAGAAGGAGCTTATAATATCGATGGTCGAGGTCTTTCAAATCTAGATTTTATGCCTTACGGAGAATTACGCTTCCAAGTGGGTACAGGGAATTTAGACCCTAAATCTTTGCCAGCAAACACTTTCTTTCCCTCAAGAGTCGCCATTGATCATTACCATCACTACAAAGAAGATATTGCACTAATAGCCAAAATGGGATTTAGAGTTTATCGATTATCTATCTCTTGGTCAAGGATTTATCCTAAGGGAAATGAGTCCAAACCAAATCAGCTTGGTTTGGATCACTATCTAAATGTTTTTAAAGAATGTCGTAAGTATAATATTGAACCATTAGTGACTATCAATCATTTTGATATCCCTATGTATTTGGTTGATGAATATGGTGGTTGGAAAAATCGTCTAACTGTTGAATTTTATTTAAAATTTACGGAAACATTGTTTAAGCATTATAAAGATTATGTCAAATATTGGCTTACTTTTAATGAGATCAATATGGTCTTGCATTTCCCTTTCGTCGCAACAGGCTTAACTTTTAATCCAGATGATAATAGGGAACAGATTACAACTGATGTGATCCACCATCAATTAATAGCAAGCGCTAAAGCAACTCAGCTTGCTAAAAAAATAAATCCAGATTTTCAAATTGGGTGTATGTTGGCTGCTGGAAGTTATTATGCTCAGACGCCACATCCAAAAGACGTATGGAAATCTATTCTAGATTCACGTGAAAGCTATATGTTTTCAGATGTTCAGGTGCGAGGAAGTTATCCTAACTATTACTTAAAACAAACTGAACGTCAAAATCTCACTATTCCTGTTAAAAATGATGACCTTAAGATTTTAAGAGACCATACTGTAGATTTCATTAGCTTTTCTTATTATTCTTCAAGAGTAAGTAGTGCCAAGCCTGATAGCGCTAATCAAACTGAAAGTAATATTTTTTCTTCAGAAATTAACCCCTATTTACAAACAAGTGAATGGGGTTGGCAGATTGATCCGTTAGGATTTCGAATTACAATCAATGAAATTTATGATCGCTACAATAAACCCATGTTTATTGTGGAGAATGGCCTAGGAGCTAACGATAATTTAACAGAAGATGGTAAGATCAACGATGATTATAGAATTAAGTATCATAAAGAACATATTAAAGCCATGTCTGATGCAGTCACTCTAGATGGTGTAGAATTAATCGGTTATACCTCATGGGCATGTATTGATTCTATTTCTAATGGTACTGGTGAAATGACAAAGCGCTATGGTTTTATTTATATTGACCGAGACGATTACGGTAAGGGAACATTCCGACGTATTCCCAAAAAATCTTTTTACTGGTATCAAGAAGTAATTAAAAGTAATGGTGAAAATTTGAAATGAACAACATATTTAAACTAACCGTATTATGCCGTTTCCTTCTTCTTTTATTCGGATCCTTAATTATGGGGCTTGGCGTTTCATTATCCATCTCAACAGGTTTTGGGAGCGATGCACTTTCATGGGTTTGGCAAGGTATTTCACTGCATACCAATATGACTTTAAATCAATCTAATATGTTCATCACTTTGCTAATGTTGATCCCTCCTTTACTTTATGACCGCACCCAACTTGGTATTGGTAGCATCCTCCAACCTTATATTGTTGGTGCAACTGCGGAATATATACTAAACAAAGGGCTCGAAAACCCCAATAACTTCCTTTTACTAATTGTAGGTATATTATTACTTGGAATTGGGGCCGGAATATATACGAGTGCAAACCTAGGAAAGGTCCCCTATGATGCATGTGTCTTTTGGCTTAGCAAGGTTACGAAAGGTTCAATTGGATTGATTAGAAGTTTAGGAGATTTGACTCTCTTTATTATTGCTTGGACACTTAACCAGCATCTTATTATTGGTCCTTTCATTTCTGTATTTTTAATTGGTTATATTCTAAACATTACGTATAATTCGATTAATAGGTTTATACTTAAAAAAATATCTAAATCATCATAATCAGAAAAATTAAAATTTTTAAACTTACAAAACGCAAAAAATATGATGAATAACTTAGTCAAGTCTATCAAAGTTAGGAAAGAAATAGAGCTAAAAATGGCTAGCTCTAAAAAGGTTAGATCTATAAAACTAACTTTTTGGAGCCAGGTCCAATTAGCTCTTTTTTTAGTATTTAACTTTTTGAAAATATTTCCTTAATTAACGTATTTAACTCTTCATTATTTGCTTTCAAGTAGAAATTATAGACATATTCTTCATCAAAATATTTATCTACACCTTTATACAGAACTCCCCCCTCTATTCCGATAAATGCTAGTTGCTTATTTTTATACGTCTAAAATTCTTTATATGTAATCGAATGTAAGCCAAAATTCTTCTAATAGTGTAATCTGCTTCCCTTTTCTAGTAATCAATTGTCTTTCTTGAAAATCTCTTAATTTACGAGAAATAGTTTCAGGACTGGTAGCTAGATAGTTTGCCAACTCTCTCATAGAGATAGGTAAAGTAATAAGCTCCCCCATTTTTGCTGCTATAGATAGTTGGCTAAGATATAAGGCTAACCGGTCCTCTATACGATCAAACGCTAGAAGCTGCAACTGTTTTTCCACAGCTACTGTTTTGCAAGCATTTAATTGTAACAATCGATAACTGAGCTGTGGATAGCGTGCCATCACTTTATTAAAGTCGGATTTATAGAGAGTGCAAGTTCTGGTTTCTTCAACAGCTTCACCATATAGGCAGTCATTGGGTAGACCAAAGAGATAGTTCTCACCGTCGTAATCTCCTTCTTTTACGATACGAATTAATTGCTCCTTCCCAGTTCTACTAATTCGATATATTTTCATAGCCCCTAAAGATATAATCAACAGTTGTTCTTCACTACTTGGTGAAAAAATAATTCCTCCTTTTTTAAACGTCTGATGGTGAAGCAAACACTTTATCTCATTTTTTTCATCTAATGAAAGAGGGGCGAAGAGTGGAACGGTGCATAAACAACCTGAATTTTTCATGTAATTTTCTCTCCTCTAAAATCAAAATAATTGACCATCGTCAATTTTCTATAACGATATGTCATGTACAATAAACACTATATATAGTGTTTATAATTAAAACAAGCACTATATATGTGGTTATTTATTAAAAAGAGGTGTGATACATGCAAATAATTAAAGTCTATTATATTAGTTTAAGTGGAAATACCACGAGTTTTCTCGCAGATTTAGATACGTATTGTCAAAAACAATATCAAAAAAAGGTAGATTATGTGAATGTAAAAGATTTAGTCAAATTAGGAAAACCACTCACTTTTGACATCAATGAATCCTATTTTGTATTTCTGCCTACTTATCTTGAAGGTGGAAATGGTATTGAAACAGGAGATGTCGAAATTTTGACAACACCATTGCGCCAAGTGATTACTTACAATAAAAACCGAGACTATTGTTTAGGAATTATTGGTAGCGGCAACAGAAACTTCAATAAACAATTTTGCCTAACAGCCTATCAATACGCCGATGATTTTGGTTTTACCGTGTTGGATGAATTTGAACTAAAAGGTACGACAGAAGATATAGAGAGAATTGCAGAAACAATGCAATAAAAAATGACACCATATCATCCCCTTTCAAACAATATTTTAGGAGGTACTATGATAAATAATTATTTACACTATAAAGCAATTAACTGGAATGTCATTGAGGATGAATTAGACAACGTTGTATGGGAAAGAGCAACCTCACTTTTTTGGTTGGATACACGTGTCCCCATCGAAAATGATCGATCAAAATGGGCAAATTTACAATTACAAGAACAAGAGCAGCTCAATCGCTTGTTGATTCTTTTGACTAATATCGCTACCTATCAATCCAATGAATTAGGAGAAATTATTCGAGATAGTGCACGTTCCCAACAAGAGATTGCAATCATAAATAATTTTCAATTTACTGAAATGGTTCATACAAAAGCCTATAACCGCATTTTAAGCATATTTAATCAGGATATAGATTCTCAAAAAGCATTTGATTGGGTCGATACTAATCCTCAGGTAAGGGATTATATAGAAAAAATACATATGACCTACCAAAGCGCAGATCCTTTGAAAAAAAGATTCATGGCCATATGTGTTGAAGGCATTTTAAATTACACGTACCTTTCTTATCTTTTTGAATTATGGCTAGACCGAAACTTTTTAAACCTCGGCAGTATGCTCGAAATGATTGTTCGAAATGAATCTTTACATTGTTATTATCTAAATTATAAAGTGAATCTATTGTTAAAGGAAGCAAGTTTAAAACAAGTAGCTCAGTTTAAAAGTTGGGGTATGGAGATTGTTGATGATTTTGTAGTACTAGCTGATCAATTAATCGATACCTTTTATACAGTAGGAAGTAGTAAAATAGTCGCAATCAACCTAGTAAAGCAAGAGGCAAACCACATTCTCGCCGGTATTGGTCTGAATGAGATTTATGCTTTTAATCAAGAAAATATAGCCGCGATCAATACGCAATTATACGAACTGCGTGCTCATAATCTGAATAATTACAATAACAAAAATACCACAAATACAGAAGAAGTAATGAACGAATCAGATTACGTTTTTTAAATAATATGGCTAAGAGTAAAAGTAATTGAGAGAAATGATATGTTCACCAGATAATATTAAATAAACAGGTTTGGTGACAATAACTACTAATCGTGAAAGGAAACATTATGATACATAACACAATGAATTGGCAACTGGTCGAGGATGAGTTAGATGAATTTGTCTGGGATAAAGCCACTGCCCAATTTTGGTTGGACACTAGAGTTCCTGTTTCTAATGACTTATTAGAATGGAAAAAATTATCAACTATGGAGAAAGAAATTGTCAAAAAAGCAGTGGGAGGCCTCGCACTGTTAGACACGCTGCAATCAGAAGAAGGCCTATATGCGTTAAAGAAACATGCAAGAACGCAGAAAGAGCGAGCTGTTCTAAGCAATTTTATGTTTATGGAGTCGATCCACGCTAAAACCTATGGGACCATTTTAATATCCTTAAATACATTCAAAGATATTGAAGAAATTTACGATTGGATGAACAACGATCCAATGATGCAATTTAAAGCAGGGAAAATCAATAATATATATCAAAATGGTACACCTATGCAAGTAAAGGTAGCGAGTGTTTTCTTAGAAGGAATCTTATATTACAGTAATTTCTTTATCCCACTGTGGTATCGTGGTCAAAATAAACTTGCCAATTTGGCTGAACTTATTAAATTAGTCATCCGAGATGAATCGGTTCATGGTACATATCTTGGTTATAAATTTAGGCAAGATTTTGAAGAGCTGACACAAGATGAGCAAGAAGCGTTCACTCAATGGATGTATAGTTTCTTAGAAGAATTGCTTGAGAAAGAATTCGCATTTACAGAAGAATTATATGCTGAAATCGGATTAGCAGAAGATATCAAGACATTTGTTAAATATAATGCTAATAAATCTCTACAAAATATGGGCTTTGGGGTCTACTTTGAGAATGCCCTCGCGAAGGACGTCAATCCGATTGTGATGAACGGTATTTCAATTGAAACATCTAATCATGATTTCTTTTCTCAAGTAGGTGCAGGTTATCTTATGGGGAATGCTGAAGAAATGTCGGATGAAGATTACATATTTGAATAACCAATCAATATATACCATTTCCCTTCAGACTTAGAGGCAAACTACTAAGTATCTGAAAAAACGAATAATTACTGTTGGAAAAGTGAGCATAAAAAGTCCCTCTTGTAGGAAGGTACTTGATGAATATCATCAAGTACCTTTTTCCCATTTGCTTTTACCTTTAAAATGAAATATGAAATAACTAGTGGTAAAAAGATAACAATTAACACTAAGAATATTAAATTCCTATAAATCAATAGGGGTATAAAAAGGGATTAACGGAACTAATATTAAAAACAATCTTTTATCCTTCATTTATCTTTTATCAATGAATTTTTTTAAAAGCAGTATAGCACACCCAAAATTAATAACAATAACTAAACCACCAAATATATACAACGAATTAACAATCTATGATTGATATCTAATTAAATCGAATAAACCAACTACTAACGCAGCTATAATAATTAACAAGAGAAATACTATTAAAAAAATATTGATTTTTCTGTTCACATGAATCACCTTACCATTAATATTGTAAGTCTTCATTTATATCTTTATCATATAACCTATAAGGTGTATTCCATAGTTCATAAACCTGTTTATAATACATAAAATTGAACACTAAAAAAAAAGACATTTCCCACATAAATGAGAAATGTCTTTTTGATTTGTATATGGATTGGTACTCGATTTCTTTCGAAATCTCCGTCCCATAGTACATCTGTAACTCTCTTCGCTCGTACAGCTGTAC
>NZ_JBOEQF010000048.1:0-13832 GCF_050689315.1 Aerococcus sp. L_32 | reverse complement strand
AAGCTGCAGGCGCCTTTTCAGTTGCAATCGCTTTTTTTGTCATATATAACATCTCCTCTAATTTAATTTTAATAAATCTAGGTCTATTATCAACTAAATCAGTGAAATTGTCGATGATTTAATCCAAAAATTAGTGACGGCCGATTAACCAGTTTACTGTTTCAGGGTCGTCGTGGTCAAAGAAGGCAGATTCCGCCATATCCAAGGCCTCGATTTTGGCCAAATCTTCAGCGTTCAATTCAAAGTCGAAGATCGCAATGTTTTCAGCCATCCGTTCTGGCCGGACTGACTTAGCTAAAGCCACAACCCCTCTTTGCATCAACCAGCGGAGTACCACTTGCCCGGCCGTTTTCCCGTATTTAGCCCCTATTTCTGTCAAAACGGGATTCGTGAATAAACCGTGACGACCTTCTGCGAATGGTGCCCAAGCTTCCACCTGAACGCCTACTTTATTATGCCAATCCAGGTCACTTTGACGTTGGTACCACGGATTCACTTCAATTTGGTTGACTTGCGGTTTTACCTCATTGAAGCCCGAAAATTCCACAATTTTAGCTGCTTTAAAGTTAGAAACCCCAATAGCCCGCAATTGACCGCCATTTTGAGCAGCCACTAAAGCCCGCCAAGCCCCGTAAATATCACCATAAGGTTGGTGGATCAGATACAAATCTAAATAATCTAAGCCCATAACAGCCAAGGAGTTTTCAATGGTTTCCTTCGCAATATTTTCTGGCGTTTGTTTAATAAAGAGTTTAGAGGTTACAAATAAGTCAGGTCGTTCAACTAGTCCTTCTTCAATCGCCCGTTGTATCCCTTCCCCTGTTTCCTTCTCATTGCCATAAGCTGACGCCGTATCAATCAACCGGCAGCCCGCTTGAATGCCTTGGTAAACTGCCTCCGCCGTCTCTTCAGCTGGAATTTGGTAAACACCAAACCCTAATTGGGGCATAACTACACCGTTATTTAAAGTTACTGTTTGCCTGTGATTTCCTCCTTAAGTTCAAATCCTCATCTATCAGTTACAAAGTAATTGTAAACCCTAGAGTGAACTCCAGGGCAAGTTATAAGGTGAAAATCAGAGCTGATAATTCGAAAGGATATCCAAAATTCAAAAAATATCAGCATGACCCATTACAGGCTATCTCTTCATCAAAGGGTCTTTTGGCGTGATAAAAGGGATTGCATTAGTAAGCGTATAAGGTAGGTTCAATAGTGATAATTTTTCCACAAAGGCTTGGATATACTTATCGGACGCAAAACTTTGCTTGAAATCAAGACTAAACTGACCAGTGGCGCAAATCATGTTGATGCCAAAACCCACCACACCCGAATTATAAAGGTGAATACTGTCGATATGTTGGACATTTTCATTCAAAACAAATTGACCAAGATAGCTGATGACATAGGAATTGAACACCATGTCATTGGAATAGGTCATCATACCCTGCATTTCGACAAAAACGTCCCAATAAATTTGAATTAAGTCCTTACTTTGGTCATAGTCATATGGTTCAAGAAATGGTTCGACTGTTTCACCCTCAAGTAGGGCATCACTCGCTAAGCAAATACACGCTCTAAATGCAGTACTTTGGTAGCGTAATAGACAATAATAGTAAATCAGGGTCTCGATAAAGGGCTTAATCCCTTTCCCGTCTCATAGGGCATGGTGGAAGGACACATAAATTGACGCTTGAGCATAAGTAGCCGCCAGCAAGTGATAGCCGTTAGCAAGCCCTCCCAGTTGCGGCAGGTCTTTGGACTTGTGCCCAAGAAGGGATTGGTCATTTTGAACCAAATAGAAGTCGCCATCCACCTCTACTAGTTTGGCATTGAAATAAGGGTATCGTTGCATGGTCGTCAACAAGGTCTGATTAAGGGCATCGGCTCCAACCATGTCCACCAAGCGCATTTCAAATACTTCACGCTCAATCCCCTGCTTTTTTATATAGATAACTTTGACCAGACCAAACTTTTTCTTTCGTTTTACCTTCAATAGCAGCAGATATGTTAAACAAGATTCGTTTATGGTTGTTGTTCAGAATCGTAATCATTTTTTCCATTGTGTTTGTTATCATAAAACACGCCTTTGCTTTATGAGGATTACTATAAAGACCAAGTGTTTGTGTAATAAGTGCAAAATGTTTACGAAAGGTTAATAAGGCAAAATCCCCATAAAAGTTGACAACTGCCATAAATTTAGTCAATAAAAAAAGAGCACCCGACATGGGTACTCTTGGAAAATATGGGTGACATAAATGTCACACTTGATTTTCTTATGCTTCTTCTGCGTTTTCGTCTTTGAAACCGTATTTTTTGTATATTGGTGTTTTCCAATGCTCCATGCTACTACAAACCCTTGTGTGATAAGGTTTATAAGAAAATACGTTTTCTATGAAATGCTTAAAATTTTAAAAAAGATGGCTAAAAAGTTGGCTATATTCATTGTTCGTACGCCTATACTATGAATGAATTTCACAAGCAAAATACAGATTCTGTGAGAACGATTTAGAGGTGTTTTAAAATAACTAAGTGGGTACTTCATCACTTCATTGTCTGTAAATTGCTTTCTCCATCGCACATATATATGTGTTCCCAGCTACCAATGAATGGTGGTTTTTTTATTGTCGATTTTCAAGCGTGCTTATAATATCTTCATTATATATGATTTTGGTTTGCTTCAATTCTAGCACGATTAGTTCATCATAGGTAACTACCACCAAAAATATATCAAGTTTGAAACTATCACGCTTGGGGACGGATAAGTGCCACACATCCGCTTGCTTATAATTGAAGATTATTCTATCAAAGTAAGTATAGTTTGTATTGGGACGATACCCTTTTTTATTCAAAAATGATTCTATATTGAAATTACGATTGATTTTTTTAACTGCTACAATCTCCATAATTTACCACCTACCAAGATTATAGAACATTAGTTCGTTTATATCCAATATTTATAAAACTTTGATGGTTTGTTCAAAAACTGGTCAATTTTTGCCACACTCTTGCTTGTTAAATCATCAAGAAAACTATTTACCTTAGATATATGTAAAGTGCCTTAAAACGCAAGGAAATGGCAAATATAGGTATGTACAAAAATATAGGTATTTGAATAATCTATACTTCTAACATTTTATTGCCCCCCACCATCTATTGATGACACATGCACATATAAAATAACTTACTTACCTGCACCAACTTATGATGGCACAAAAAAAGGAGTAACCATTTCAAAGGCTACTCCAGCAAGCTATAAGTATGTATCAATCAAATACATTTCTTCAAATTCATCATAATTATTTTTTAGTCCGATAATCCCACTCATGAATGAAGTTGCTTCATCTTCAAATAGATACACGCTACCAGTTCCATTTGCTTTGAGTGAGTATTGCCACAATGGAATATTCTCATGGTGGACTTTCCAAAATTGATAACCATCCTTAGTAAAATCTATAATCTGAATATGCTTGTAACCCTACAAGGCAAATATCATCTATTGTCCTCTTGTAGTTATCGATTGCTTTAGATACCGCTTCAATATCAGTCATTGCTAGTCCCTTTACGCTGGGATGATAATTGTAGGTAACCAATGTTCTGTTTTATAAGGATATTCAAACCCTCTTGCAAGTGGCATTGGTAACACTTTTCCATCCACCATATAAACAATTTTTTCAGTTGATTTGAAAGAAAGTTGATATTCTTCAATTACTTCTACCAGCAAAGTAGTAGCTTCACTATTCCATCCAGTCCATAAAATCACATTAGGATTACTTGGAAATGAAATTCCAGTACCTACTTTGATGAAGTCAAATTCAAACCGTTCAAATATATCTTCTATATCGCAAAAAGATAGATGATTCAGCTCTTTCAATTTATTGGCAATTTCATTCTTAATCAATCGTTGGTTACTCATTTTTTATATACTCCTATCTAAATTTGTAATAGTGTTCTTACTTCTGAAATAGGTAATCTTAAAACTCTAGCAACATCATCTAGTTGCGTTTCTTGGATATATCTCTTGTTTATATCAGCGTTGTTCCCACCCAATCTATACGCTCATTTTCTTTCCCTAATCTAAATCTTTCTACTATTAAGTACTACATTTATATAGCCAAAATATTAGGGCTTTACTCCAACATAGCCATTAGCTCATCTTCAACGGCATTCAATACACTAATCTTTGTTTCTTTGGTGCTTTCCCAATCATCACTGGTCAATATAGCGATAATATCCTTTTCGGTTAAATCTAGGTTAGCCACTTCATTATCTGATTGCTTTTGCTTTTCTGCTTTTTTGTGTTGGTCAATGTAATAGTTAATTTCCTGTATTTCATTAAAAACCATAACCTCGTATTCGCTTAAATAATCATGCTTTAAAAGGCTTTTAAGTGTAGGGTAGTCAAGTGTAGGCAACAATTCTTGGAATAGCTTATAACGCAATTTAAGGGCGTTTATTTGCCTGTCTAATGATTCTTGATTTAATACCAAACGAATGACAAACCGCTCAATATCCATAGCTTGCGTATAATCATCTATTGAGAAACCATATTGTGAAGTACCAGTAAATGATTGCATGCTATACGCATATAATTGCGATTTAAGGCGTTCTGTTTCCAGTCGTTTAATCTTATATGGCAAGGCTACATGTCGCCTAATATGGTACTTAATTTCTTTGTCAGTTGCACTCTCCATGACTAACCCCCCTAAAATTTGGAATACTGGTCTTTAGTTTCTTCAAAGTAGTGTTCATACATCAGTAAGCAAACTTGTGTCATTTGATTATTAAATTCGTGTCTGGTGATTCCCACCATGTCGCAATAATCATCGTATTTCATGAGTTTATTTGTGTAGGCACTCCCTACATGTCTTTTCGTTCCGTACGCTTCAACTATTTCAGTATGTTCATAAAAAAAGCTATGTATAAATTGAAGCAATGGCTTAGGTGCGTTCTTTAAAGTGGTCATAATTTTTTTATAATCACTGATTTCAAACTTGCTTAATTCATCTTTGTGCATGGCATATATCTTCCACCTTTTCAGCACGAATTTAGGTCTACTATAAAACGACAATGGTCAACCTCCTTCTTAATAATGAGTACATCGCAACTGGGTAGGTTACCATATATGAGCTTCTTTTCTTCTAAGTGCAAATATTTATGAATAGTAGTTTTTACTTCTACCACATTCAATAGTTGGTTACCTCCTACGATTCTTTTTTGTGAGATTGATAGTAATTAGAGTGATAATCTTTATTGTTTTCTTTCCACAATGCTAGTTTTTCAACCCTCGCTTTTGAAGCACACGCTGGACTACAATACTTCTTTTTAGCGTTGCTAGTACCAAATTTTTTGCCACATACGACACAAGTTTTCATTGGCATAAGTATTCAACTCCTTTCTTAATTTTTGTACGTTAAATTTCAAAACATACACACAAAAATATGTCTAATACTGCAATGAAGGACGAAAAAGCATAGGGGTAGGATTCCCTTGCCCCGTGTTTTTAACCGCCTTAGAACGCAAGCATTTGCCTTATATAACTATATTTGATTGCGTGAATAGAATTGTTAAAAAGTTTTTTAATTTATTTTTCTATAGATTATATCCTATGTTTGTAACTATCTAACCTCGATGAGCTGGACGCAACATTGCCACAATATTTTTTAACCACCATTAGATTTTTGGTTTCTGTCTAGCTAGATTTATACTGCTGGGGTAAACCAACTGGATAGGTCAACTGGATAATATAAAAGCTTATTTGAATAAATAAATCATTATCTCCTTCATTTTGTATAGATGAAGCGCTGTGAGGCGTTGTGTGGTGCATGGTAGACCTAGGGTGTCGGTAGTTGGGTGGCTGGTTCAAATTAGATAAAGACACAAGCGATATTATTCGCCTGTGCCTAGTGAATTACCCTAATAAACCTTTCAGCATATCCTTCAAAGCGTTGTCTTTCTCTTGTTCATCTTCCGTCTTTAGATTGTTGGCGTGTCGGGCTGTTCTCTCAATCTGAACCTCAGCTTCAGCCTTAGCCTTTGCAATTTCTTGCTCGGCTTTTTCCTCATTCTTTCTAACAACAAAGTCGTCATAGGATTGCATGAATTTCTGAGATTCAACTCGTTCGGCTTCAAGTTCTGCCTGTCTAATTGCGGACTGTTTAGCGTAGTAATCTTCACGGGCTTGAGCTTTGATTTCAGCTACCTTCTGCACGTTTTCCATGTCAATACCACCGTTATCAGTAAAGTTCTGTTTACCATTTTCTTGGTTGTACATTCTTTGTTCCGCTGGGGTCATTGATACATACTTCTCGTATTCGGCTAGTGCCTTGGCTCTTGATGGGTCTGTTACGTAAATTGGTTTTTGGTTGTCTGTCATAATAATTATCCTTTCTTATTTAAAGAGTTCTTTGTATAGTGGGCTGGCTTGAATATAGGTATTAAAGTAGGTCAGCTTGAAGCCATCTTTGTTAGCTGGTAAGCCAAGTGATTTCAAATTATCGTTTAATTCTCGTGTATAGCTAGCTTGTGCATCGGCAATTTCTTCAATTTTACTTAATAACTTGCTGACTTCCGCCTCTGATTTTTCTTTGTTGGCTTTCGCCTCTGCCGATACTTCATCACGAATACGTTTAAATTCATCAGCACTCAATAAAGAATCATCTTCTAAACTATCCAATTTCTGTGCAAAAAAGTCTTTGCCGTCCTGTGCCAATTGCAATGCTTTACGGGCTTCACTATAAGCGGTTGGGTCATCGCCTAACTTGGCTTTATCCAATTCATCAGTGGCTTTTTCAATATCTTTAACTGCTTTATCTAACCCGATTTGCAACTTATCTTTTTTGGCTTGAAACGCATCTTCTGATTTGGCAATCGCAATCTTAAACTCTTGTAATTTTGTATCTGTAATTTTCATTTATATAAATCTCCTTCATTAAAACTTTAGTAGTAGTAGCAACAATTTACAAGCCAAAATATGGTGTGCTTTCAGCAATCAAAGTCTTTAACAATGATGGCTTTGAGTTTTGTGTTTTAAGTAAATAGTCTGCATATAAATCTTCATAAGACCGTTCGATATGAGTTAAATCTTCTTCAGCTTCATTCAATTTTTGCTCTAAGTGATTAATGTATGCAGATTCTTGTTTGAGATGATTTAGGACAAATTCCACATCATTTTGCTCAATCGTTCCGCTTTCGATAATATTGGCGATTTTACTCGCATTTTTAACTATTTGTTTTTCTAGTTGGTTCATCATAATTTCTCCTTTAATTTGCACTATTAACAGTTGCTTGCCATTCTGATTCTGTGAACACATCCCCATTTGAATTTTTACCTCCGATGAGAATCTTTAAGGGTTCTAAGTCCAAGTTGTATTGTTTTGCATAAGATGAAGCAAGGAACAAATCATTGTTTCTCATGACACTTTGACCGTCAATGATTCGCTGGTATGCTTCTTTACCTTTTCCGCCATTACCTTTCTTACTAGGTAGATACGAATAATCTGTATTACTGAAAACATTCTTAACTGAATACTTTGTCATTATCTGCTCTTGAAAATTACCCTTTGTTGAGAAGATTCTATTTTCAAATTCTCCATCATAGAACGCTGGTGTTTTATCGTTGTTGGTGTAAGTACCTTTACTTGTAACACTCCCAGCAAAAACGAAGTAGTTATTGTTATGTGCTTTAATATCTACACCATCGAGGTAGCCCAATTTTTGCCCATAATTTACATCATTCTTCTTTTTGAATATTAGGTGCAAGCCACCAGATGGCGTTACTTGTCTAAAAGTGTTTGTCGCATTCTTCAGTATTTCTTCAGCGAATGGATTGGCTTCAATACTTTCAAAACCGTTTTGTCCGTCTTTATGGTCTTTGTCTATATCGATACACCATAAGTCCCTAGTCAAACACCCAAGTGCAGTAGTAGAACGGTACAATTCTTCATTCGTTCTGATGAAGCTTGGTGTTATCTGAATATCCCTAAAAGTAACAATACTTTTTTTGTTATGGTCTAATGGAATGGTCTGAATACCTTTTTCAGCTAGGTATAAAGCACGCTGGTACATATTCAATTTTTTATACCTCCATACTCTCCTAACCCTTATAACCTTGTTTTTGCCTTACAACGCAATTCAAAATCACTTTTTTACAAAATCCCTATATAAAGCCATTCCATCAATTATCTACAAACTACTTTCCATTATTTTTCTATATAAGGGTTATAAGGGTTAGAGTATTGATATATATATGTTTATAAGGGTATGTTAAGGGTTAGCAAGGGTTAGTTAAGGGTTAGGAATTATTTTGATAAATTTGATAAGGGTTAGGAATTTCAATTAAGGGTTAGGAATTTCTTCAAGTAATGTAAGTGCAGATTTGAATAGTTCTTCATCTCCAATAACATTAACTTTCATATTTTGTCCCTCAATCCATTTGGGTTCATTCAACTTCACGCCAATGGCTTTAATATCATCTTTTGCTTTCTTGAATCGTAAATTGCCATAATCGCTTTCGATTGCTTTTTGCAAAATTTCGTCCCCAGCAAAGATGAAGTTATTTGCATGTATCATCTGTAACAATAATTTTTGGGTTTCCGTAAGTTCATCAGCAGAAAAGTAATTCTTCAATGTAACTTTTTCAAAATTGAATTTGCCATTTGAAGCTTTTAAATTATCTAAACTCAAAATTAGAAATGACAAACTAGCACTTTCAATCGCTTCATCATTAGGTGCAATGAATTTCCAATAAGGGTCAAACACTTTGTACCTTTGTTCAGTCGTTTCTCCTTTAGGTCTATCTTTCAATGCAACATTGACAATTCGTGATTTATTGGCGGTAATTTCGTTTGTTTGAATTTGTTCATTTGTATCAAGAATCAATACTGATTTGTTCTTGAATTTGAAGTTATCTCCACCGATTGACCTACCAGTCAAAACTTCTCCAGTAGCAATCTTTCTAAGTGCCACCATTCCTTTATTATCGATTTCTCCAGTTTCATTTGCGTGTGCCACTTCAGCACCGTAAAAGTTCATCCATTCGCTTTCTTTACCGTAACCAGTACTGTTTACCAGCAAGTCAAAGTTGATTGGGTTTACTTTGAAAATTTTGTAAAAAGTTTTTAGGAATAACCCTTTACCAGTTCGCCCAAAGTCTTTCATGAAGAACATTTGTTCCGCTGGTGCAAGGTCTAATTTTCGATACATTACATAAGCGTGCATTAAGGATAAGTTATCGAAGCTACCATCATCATTGGCAATCATATTGATGAAGTCGCTTGCCATTTCAAAATTCAATTCGCTATTCTTCACTTCAAAATAATCAAAATAAAGGTTATTTGAATCAGTTGGTCTTACATCTAGTAACAACTTCTCACAATCGTATATCCAATCGATACCAGCGAATGTATAAGGGTTGATACTGTACCCATGCTCAAAGGGACTATGCTTCTCAAATAATTCTGCTAGGACTTCTAAAAAATCATTAATTCTCAATTTTTTATCAATCGGATATGTAAGAATGAATTTCACTTCATCTAGCTTTGTAAATTTCATGCCCTCAACAATCAAAAAGCATTTTAATTCTTTAGAGTAGATAACTTTTTCTGCGATTAAATCGGATAAAAACCTCGCATAATTTGAAAGATGCGCATACTTGAATGTGATTTTCTTCTCATCTGTTTTTTTGTCAATTTCCTCTTGAATCCGCCCATAAGCTAATCCAGTTTTCTTTGCCTTTATGGTGTAACTAAGATTGATATTGCCAATCTTTTCGTGTTTGCCATGAACAAATTTTTTGTATATAACATCCCCTTTGTTATCCAGAATTTGTTGTTCGCTGGTAATATCTGCGAAGTGCATACTCTTAATAATTTCTTTTATGCTAGATAGATTAGGAGTATTAATTTCATCTAACACATCTCTGATTTTTTCCAATCGGTTTAATAATTCTCTAGCGATTAAATTATTCATTTTCTGAAATTTGTCTCCTTTCTTGAGGTACTTGGATAATTGATTTCTTTTGCTATATCCTCTACTTAAAAATTGAGAGAAGTGATAGCTGGTAACACATTAATTACTTTCTGAATCTGATTTGAGATACTTTTGAACATTGCTATCATTTTCGATTGCCTTATCAAGAATTAAATGATTAAGGTAGATAATTTGTTCAGCAAGTACAGAAAATTCATATCCTAAGAAAGCAAATTCTTCTTTATCGTTTGATTGTCCAGCCTTTACAGATTGTTCGCCCAGTTCGTTCAAAATATAATCTTGAATTTTTGTAAGCACCTTAATGTCATGACTGCTATTGCCTAATTTTTCTAACTGTTCAAATTCGATTTGTTTTTTCATAATTAATTCTCCTATTCTAGTAGTACAATATTTGTTTTTGTATTGAATATTCTTTCAAAAAATGCTAGAATTAAGGCAATAAAAGACTAATTTCTTCGCAAGAAATTCCGTACTCGCTTAGTGAAAACTCCCATTTTCATTAAGCTTTTTTTATTACCTAGATATTGATTTAAAAGTCATGGCATTGGCGTGCTATTTAATAGACTTTTCTTTCATTCAGATACGATTCAACATCTTGCATATCAAACATTTTTTTATTGCCTAACCATACATAAGGCAATCCATTGTCAATCATTTCATTTAGTGTCTGCATACCGATACGCAAGTAATTCATCAACTCTTTTTGGTACATGTACCGCTTACCGTTGTTTTCTTTTACAGACTTCAGAACGCTTTGCAAATCACTAAGATATTCTGTGTAGATTTGTTGTTTCTGTTCTTCTCCTAGAATTACTTTCACTTCAAATTGTGGTTTTTCCATTTTCTCAACCCCCATCATTTATAGAGATAGTAGCTTTCATCCCCAGCATAGTAGCGTGCCTTGTAAACTTCGTTCGTAACAAGTAAGTACGAAGCCAAAAGTAATAAGATTAGAACGTACACCATCATGATTTCAAATATTTGTTTAAGCATCTGCTTCATATTTCTGTTACCCCCCATAATTGATTGGTTCTTCAATCAGCCATAACTATTTGCTCAATTTAACCACTCCTTTCAATTTTTTAATTCTTTGCATTTCTTAGTGTTTTGACTAAAAAAAATATCATCTATTGAAACCGTTGGCACAATCTTTTTTACCAAGTCTTTGAAAATTACTTTTTCTTTATCGTTGAATTGAATGTGTCCGTTCTCTTTTAATCCATAAGCTTGCCTAGTGATACCAAAAATTTCAGCCATTTCTTGTTGGGTATATCCCAACATCGTTCTGTACCCAGCAATTACATTTTTCATTTTCAATCCTCCTAACATTTATATTTCTTAGTATTTCTTAGTACACTAATACAATAGCACATAGAAAAACATAATGCAACAAAAAACTTTGCATTTCTTAGTGAATTTAGTATAATTAAGATGGAAATAATATTTTAAGGAGTGATAATTTGAAAATTGAACCTAATCCAACTTTTGTTGGGCAGAACATTAAGCATATAAGAACAAACATTTTAGGGCTTTCTATGGCTAAGTTTGCAGAACAAATTGACGACAAGGCAAAAAGCGGAACAGTCGCAAATTGGGAGACTGGGAAAAATTTACCTAATAATGAAAGATTGAAGCGGATTGCCGAATTAGGCGGTAAAACAATCGAAAGTATATTATATGGAAATAGCATGTATTTCCTTACAAATAATTTAGATAAAATCATGGACGACTTACCAATCGCATTAAAACGTGAAAATGTAGATAATGAAGTAATCGTGCGAAGTAGTCATGAAATTGATAGTAACAAAATTTCTTTATTTGATGAAAATGCTATTAATGAGATTGTTCTAAAAAATATTAATAAACAAATAGATTACTATTCATCTCAAATAAAATTAATGCGCCATATCATCAAAGATAATGAATCATTATCACGCAAAATTTTTGATTCTACATTTTTAGAAATAATAAAAGATGAAAAAAATCTCGATTTCAATACGTTTGATGAATTTATTCAATTAATAGAATCAGATGATATTAATACGACTATTGAAATTATTGACAACGTTCAATCATTCGTCCAATTAGTTGAAAATTTTTTAGGTGCTAATGGTCTGTTATTTACTGTTGAAAGAAAAGTACAAGTAACTTCTTTGTCTAATTTCTTAAATAGTAAAAATAGAGAATTAAAAAAGAAATTCATCAATTTTCCAATAAGGGTAACTGAACATACTCCAGATGAAAATGCTACAATTATAGGTTTATATGATGATGGAACACCTATCTATATTTGTGAATATTATAAAAACCGATTTGATATGCTGGTAGATGATACTACTTATGTAGTAGTAATTGATAATCACATCCATACTTGTGTGGCAAAAAGTAATATGTTTACCATCAATAACAATAATATAAAATTAGAAGAAGTTAGTTACTGTTCCCCATTGCTGGGTATTATTCAGTAACAAGAAAACACCTCCCACAAATTCATGGCATTGGCGTGCGAACAATGAATAATGAGAGAGGTAATAAAATGAAAATTAGTAAATATATAGATAAGAAAACAAATAAACCCATGTATCGAGTAAAAGGTTATCTGGGTACTGATACAATTACTGGTAAAAAAATCTACAAGACTATGAGTGGCTTTGCCAAAAAAAGGGATGCAGAAATTGCAGAACGCAAGGCAAAACAAGAATTTCTAAAAGCTGGGACTATCAACACAGACCGATTGAAGTTTGAAGAAGTGGCAAAGATTTGGCTTGAAACTTATGAGATGAGTAACATCAAAGAAAGCACTTTTCAGATTCAAAGGGATATTGTGTTGAATCATATCGTGCCTAATCTAGGTAAGCACTATGTAGATAAAATTACCCCTATTATGTGCCAATCGCTGGTAAACAAGTTCACTAGAGAATTTACCAATTACAGTAACATGATTGGACTTGCTACACGCATTTTAGAGTATGCTAGAAAGACTTTGAAGCTTATTGATGATAATCCTATGAAGGATGTTGAACGTCCTAGAAAAGCCCGTAAATTGAAATCTGAACGGTATGAAGCACCATACTTCAGTAGAGAAGAATTAGTGTACTTCTTGGAATGTGCCAAAAAGATGGATGACCCAAAAGCGTATGCGATTATTCATCTAATGAGTTTTACGGGTATTCGTGAGGGCGAAGCGTGTGGCTTAATGTGGAAAGACTTTGACGAAGTGAACAATACCATCACGATTGAACGTGCAATCATTCGTGGTAAAAACTTTGAAAAGAAAGTCGGGACTACAAAATCTCCTGCAAGTGAACGCACTATCTCAATAGATGATGAAACCGCCCAAGTATTGAGAAATTGGAAATCTAAACAAAAAGAAATCATGTTCATGCTTGGGTACAATACCAGCGGTAAGAATCAATTCATGTTTACCAATGATAATAATGAGTTTTATCAACCCTTATATGCTTATGACCGTATCAAGGCGGTTTGTAAGAAGTTCCCAGAAATTGGGAAAATGACTGCGCATGGACTAAGACACTCTAACGTAACTTTGTTGCTTGAAGCTGGAATGTCTATTAAAGAAGTTCAAGAACGTTTAGGTCATGAAAACACAAAAATGGTACTCGAGGTGTACAGTCATATCAACAAAGAATCTAGCAAGAAAATTGGTAATAATTTTGCAGACTTTGTGAAAAAGGTAAACGGATAATTTCCTACAAATCATGTTCGCTTTTAATAAAAAGTTGGCAAAAAGTTGGCAGAAAATAAAAAAAGAACCCTACTGCGTGAACAGTAGAGTTCCAAAACCCTGTTATTACAATGTTTTTGAAGCTTATGCTTCTTCTTCT